>JAGCGE010000028.1 GCA_017649745.1 Clostridiales bacterium
TCTCAAAAAAATATTTGAGAGCCATTTTGGCTCAAATTACTTATTTAAATTCATACTCAATGAATTGAACTTGGCTCGTTATTTTTCAAGTTTTGCATTCTATTCAATTTTCAAGATCCGCGCCTTCTTTGAGATGTTTCCGTCTCGCGAAGTGCCTATTGATAATACCCTAGAGGTCTTAATCTGTCAAGCACTTTTTTCGATTTGTTTGAACTTTTTTTCAAGTCCCAAACCTCTCTTTTCAAAGGCTCGATTATCTTAGCACCTGATACCTGTTTTGGCAAGTGTTTTTTTAAATCTTTTTCGAGTTTTTTTATTTATGTAATTTGGATGTATTAATCAACTTGTCGCCTTCGTATTGAAGACACAGATCAAGCACCTTTCCCTGCCTTAGATAATCGAACATTATCTTGTCTCCTTCCCATACCGGAAGAGAGTCTGCACGCGCCTTTTCGATCCATATAAGTTCACCTTCATCACACGTGAAATCTTCAGGTCTTTTATCTGAATCAAATACTGCAGTAAATACATTCATTTCTTCTTTGCCGTATATATCACTTTCAAACATAATAATGCCTGCACTCTTTAGATCCTTAAGATCCTTTTTACAATCGAGACCTGTCTCTTCTTTTATCTCTCTTTTAATACACATCAGCGGAGTCTCGCCTTCTTCAATATGTCCGCCTATGCCAAGATACTTTCCCTGGTTCTGATCGCCTTTTCTCTTCTTATGTATAAAAAGCCATTCGTCTCCTTTTGATATATAGCAGAGAGTAGTCCTTTGAAATTTCATTTTCATCACCTGTCACTTTTTATTCATCTGTACCATTTTTGGATATACGACCGTTGTATTATACCTTAAACGATTACAAGTTTTTCAGGAGGTATTTTAATGGATTATATTATATTAATATTAGTAGTCATATCTTGCGTGTTTTCTCTACTGGCCTACTTCAGTTCCAGAAAAGCTAACTCTAATGTATTAAATATACGTAGCGACATTTCTGAAGACCAGATGATCAAAGAGACAAAACTCGCAATCAGAGAGATGGAACAGACTCTTGCAAAAGTCGAAGAAGACCAGCAAGAGATGTCGCGTAAGCACGCTCAGGCATTAAGTGAGCTTAGCAATCAGCTTATATCCGAGAAGCTAAACTCCATGAACAGTTCATTCAGTGAATTGATAAAGAGCGATAAGGCCATTAATAAGGAATTGCTCGAAGGAAATTCCAACACTCTTAAGAGCGGACTTGAAGTTCTTATCAAGACTACTGAGACAAGACTTGCTGCACTTACTTCTGCTATCACCAACAACTTCACTGAGATGCGTAAGGAAAACAATACTCAGATCGAAGCGATCAGGCAGACTATGAGCGAGAGACTTGATAAAACATTGAATGATCAGTTTGAGAAGAGTTTTAGAAATGTAATTACTCAGATGGGTGATCTCCAGAAATCCATGGGTGAACTTAAGGGTATATCTACTCAGGTTGGAAGCCTTGAAAAGACACTTAACGGAGTTAAGACCAGAGGAATAATGGGAGAGATACAGTTAAAGCAGATCATAGCTGATATCCTTACCCCTTCACAGTATGAGATCGAGGTTCCTACCAAGCCTGATTCATCCGACCATGTTGAGATCGCTATCAAGCTTCCTGACAGAGGAAGTGACAGGTTCACTTATCTTCCTATCGATTCCAAATGTCACCTCGATATATATGAGAAACTCCTGGATGCATATGATTCAGGAGATCAGGTTCAGATAAAATCATGTAAGAAAGCATTCAAGGATGCAATTAAAGCTGATGCATCCCAGATAAAAGAAAAGTACATTAGTACTCCGAATACTACACCTTATGCTATTTTGTTTGTTCCGTTCGAAGGAATGTATTCTGAGATCGTTAATCTCGATCTTGTTGAAGAACTCAACAAGATGCAGATCACCGTTGCCGGACCATATACACTTACAGCGATACTTTGTACTGTAACTAACTATTTCCAGTCTTTGGCGATCGAAAAGAAATCAGCTGAGATCGAGACAACTTTGGGCAATGTTAAGAAAGCATTCTCTAAATTTGACGATGCATTGAATACGGTACAGAGAAATCTCGACACTGCCTCCAGAAATCTTAATACACTTCAGACAACCAGAGTTAATGCGATCAACAGAGCATTGCGCGGAATAACAGAGATCGACGACGGTGATGACCTGTTGTCTCTAGACTCAAATTAAAAGAAAACTGTTGATTTCTGATATACATAATTTCTCGGAGTGATATTATAGTTCCTACACTCAAAAAGGAAGAATAAGCATGTCTGAGACTAAGAAGAAAAATAAAAGCACAAATATGGATCTGACCTTAGGCGAACCGCTTAAGGTCATTATCCTTTTTTCGCTCCCGCTTTTGTTGAGCAATCTATTTCAACAATTCTACAATCTTACAGATACAGCTATTATCGGACACGCATTAGGCGATGATGCTCTTTCAGCTATCGGAACCGTTTCTCCCCTGTTTAGTTTTTATACAACACTGATATTCGGATTCACTAATGGTTTTGCAGTTATAATCTCTAACTGCTTTGGAAGCAAAGATGAGGCTCGTCTGAAAAGAGCATGCGGAACGTCGATAATTATCGGTATAATCTGTACTCTTTTTATTTCAGTCTTTGGACTACTTTTCCTTGATCTTACGATGGATCTTCTTGGAGTTCCTGAGAATCTTTTTAATGCTGCAAAAGGATACATCTTTATCGTTATTGCCGCTTTACCATTAACATTCGCTTATAACATATGCGCATCCTTCCTTCGTGCAATAGGAAACAGTATTGCACCTCTTGTTATTCTCATCTGTTCCGCCATATTGAATATCGGTTTGGATCTTCTGTTTGTATGTGTTCTTGATAAGGGACTCAAAGGCGCTGCACTAGCTACTGCTATTTCACAATTGATCTCAGCTACAATCTGCATGATATACATTGTCAGATCAGTACCGCTATTACACATAAAAGCATCTCACTTGAAACCTGACCCAAAGCAGGCTGGTAACATCTTCGTCAGCGGTCTTTCATTCTCAATGATGTTTACTATCGTTAATGTAGGTACATTATTCCTTCAAAGATCTATTAACGGATTAGGAGATATAACCATTGCTGCACATCAAACAGCGAGAAAGATCGACAGTTTCTGCATGATGCCTATATCTACGATCGCATCAGCTATGGCAACATTCTCAGGTCAAAACCACGGTGCTGCAAAACATTCCAGGATAAACGAAGGCATAAAGAAATCATTCCTTGCTTCCTGTGCGGTAATAGTCGTTTTGATCTTGATGATCTTCTTGTTCGGAGACAAACTCTCTTATCTCATCTCCGGTTCCAAGAATGATGAGATCATTTCATTGTCACATAAATACCTTAAATGGAATCTGCCGTTTTTCTTCGTACTATCAATATTGTGCCTTGCAAGAACAACACTTCAGGGTGTAGGTTCTAAGATCGCACCTCTTGCATGCAGTATGATCGAGATGGTAATGAAAGTTATTGTTGCTGAACGTCTGGTAGGAATAATGGGTTATAACGGAATCATCATCTGTGAGCCATTAACCTGGATAGCCTGCGCGATCTTTATTTGTATCGTTTACGCAAACAATAAGCACCTTAAAAGAGCTAAGATCAAAGCTGATATTTCTTAACGATCCTTAACTCCCACCATATCTTCATGGTGTCGGTAAACATCTTAAATACGTCCTTAAACTTGATCCTTCCGAAAGATTCATTTCTGGTGAAGTTCAATTCGATAGGCATTTCTTCAATCTTTGCGCCAAGCTTGTTAGCTAGTGCAAGCTGTTCTATATCAAAAGCAAAACCCTTTACCTTCTGAACTTTTGCAACTCTCTTGATTATGTCTGCTTTGTAGATCTTAATACCTGTCTGGGTGTCTTTGCACTTAAGGCCGAAAAGCACCTTGAGCATAATATAGTAGCAGAAAGAAAATACTTTTCTGGCAAAAGGATAATCAACTTTAGAATCTGGATGAAGCTTATAACCGATAACGACTCCGCAATCTGTTTCCTTCATCTTTTCGACAAAACCCTTGAGCATCTTAGGTGGAAGATCAAGGTCAGCATCAATAAAACCAATGATGTCACCACTAGCACGGTTAACACCCTCAAGGATAGCTCCTCCCTTACCGCGATTGACTTCGTAGATACAAGGGGTGATCCTAGGCTCTTCCTGAGCAGCTCTTCTAATCTCGTCTGCAGTATTGTCCTTGCTACCGTCGTTAACTGCTACTACTTCAAAATCAGCAGAAAAAGCACTTAAAGCAGTTACGATCACTTTAAGGTTATCAAAAATGTGTTCACCTTCATTGTATGCAGGTACTACAATACTGAGTTTCATACTAAATTTGCTCCGATTTTTTATCAATTAAGTTTAACACAGAAGGACAATATTATACAGAATCAGCGATCATTTTTTCTATAAACAAATAACGCTCCGATAAAAACTTATCGGAGCGTTATACTAATTCAGTTATTATCAGTTAGAAGTCAATCCGTTCGCTATCATAGCAATACCGCCTGTTGCAATCAAAATACCAATGATAATGGCGATAAGAATGTAATAGCAGAAATAAGATCTAGCAAAACTTCTTCTGTTAATATTAGCAGGACTGATAGCAAATACGATAAGGAAAATAAAACCTACTACCGGAACTGCAAAAAGAACCTGAAGCCAGAAATAATTCCAAGCTGTAAGTGGCTTATACTTTGGATCTCCCACATAATTACTACTCATAAATATATTCCTCTTTTCTTCAATTAATTCGGATGCCAGTTAGACATCAGAGATTATTAGGCCTCTTTAAGAGAATCCTTAAGATCGTCAATAGTTAATGAACCATCAACAGAGTAAACACAGATGATGATGCAAGTATTATCCTTGATAGTAGCAAGATAATCATATCCCTGAGAGCTGAACTGAACAAATCTGAGACCTGCTATAGTTATATCATCAGAATCGATATCATCACTTCCTGCAAAGTTAGTTACGATAACATCCATGATCTCATCATCAGAAGCATCCAAGTTAAGCTTACCCATCATTGTAAAGATGAAAGCATCCTGTGAAGGAGCAATACCAATATAATCCATTGTCATGCCCTCCATATCAGCACCAAAATCAAGATCTCTTGCATCCTCTACGATATAGTTGTCAGGGAAGTCAAATTTGAAACCGAAGAATTCGTTAACATATGTTGTTCCATCTGCAGTACCATATGCCTTGTCATCAGGTGCCTCAAACTTAAAGTCACCATCAAGATCAACTCCGCCTGTTGGCTGTGGCTCCATCTCGATTACTCTTACTGAGCATGAGAAATATACGCTACCCTTCTCGTTATCGATAGTTACGTCATAGTAGCCTGCCTTAAACTCTGTCTCACCAATATCAGAAGGCTTGATGTCGATTGTAGTGCTCTTACCACTCTCATATGTAATAGTTTCAGACAATACCTGATCGTAATCGTTGTCGTATACTGTCACGTTAAGATCTGTTCCATCAAGTGCATCATTTTCAGAGAACTTGATCTCGAGAGAGAGTGTGTCGTCTGTATAATACTCTGATTCAGTCCATGAACCTGTGATAGCATTATCATAATATACGAAAGTATTTACATAGATATATGTAGATGCAACATCAGCGAACTTGGAAACAGCCTTATCACCATTTTCGATAACAAGGTCTTCATCATCCATTTCCATTGAAAGCTCGAGCTCAAGCTCAGAATCATTTTCTGCATCGTTGATAGCATCGATCCACTCATCTTCTGTGCTTTCGTCAGTAGTGAGATTGCAAAGGTCGATATACTTAAATACTACTGTAACCTCAGCAGATTCGTCATCGATCTCGATGTCATCTTCATTTACTTCTACCTCGAACTTAGAGAGCCATTCTAACTTTACATTCTTCTCTTCGTCGAATGTGTAGATATAATCAAAGATTTCCAATGTAGAATCCTCTACATCAGGAGCAAGCTCCTTGATCTTATCTGTATCAAGATCCTTAAGTGCACCAGCGAAATCTTCTGCAAGCTTAACAACCTGCTTCTTGTCGATATCGCTCTCATCATCATCTTTACTCTTCTTTTTTGACTTTGAACTGCTACAGCCAACAAGTGACATGAGCATTGTAGCCGCTAAGAGTACAGAAACTGTCTTAACTAATTTTTTCATGTTAATTTCCTTTCCGAATACCCATCCTTATAAAATGTTAAAAAGGTGTATCTGCATTTCCACATAAAAATGCACTATGTATTATACCTCAATTCGTTGCTATAATCAAAGAATGAAATCGTTATCTCTAAGTATCTATCCCAAATTTCAATGCAAGGCTGATAAATGCCTGCATTCATGCTGCATTGGATGGGAGATAGACATTGATGAAGAAACATTTGAAAGATACGGTAAGATCTCCGGTAACCTAGGTAAAAAGATACGAAATAATACCGAAAAAGATCCGGTTCCCCACTTCATTCTGGACAAAGAAGAACGTTGTCCGTTCCTTAACAATAAGGGACTTTGCGAGATCATACTCGAAAAAGGAGAATCCTTTTTGTGTGATATCTGCAGCGATCATCCGAGATACAGAAACCCCGGACACATAGGTCTTGGTCTTTGTTGCGAGGAAGTAGCAAGGCTCTTTGTAGAAGAGTCAGAGCCAATAACGCTCATAGAGCTTGACGAAGATAACTTCGACAGCATTGAATATGACGTAACCGCTGAGTTGGAAGAGCTCATCACTGTTTTTAATTCTTCCCTAACGCTTAAAAAGAAAATGGAAAAGTGCGCAGAGATGTACGGGATCGATCTTGGTCTTTTCGATAAAGACGAAACATTCAGGTTGCTGATGGATATGGAAAGATTGGATGCTTCCTGGGAAAACTATCTTAAATCGATGGAAGATCCTAAGATAGATGAGTTAAAAGAAGACGAGAACAAGATCTTCTCAAATATAGCGATCTATTTCCTTCACAGATATCTTCCACAAAGCTATGATGAAGATTCTTTTGCAGACTATCTTAGGTTCGCATTATGGTCTGTTCGAACAATCATTTCAATTTTCAGAGGAACAAAAGGCGCAAAAGCCGATTTGATCGAACTTCTGCGCCTGTTTTCATCTGAGGTCGAATATTCCGATGAGAATATCGATAAAGCAGTATTTAACTGATTACCACTTATCACCATCATATTCGCGGTAACCGCCTTCTTCGTCACCACCGAGGTCACCTGCACGCTGCTGGTTAGCCTGATCCTGAAGATCCTGAAGGTCATGCTTTAACTTATCCTGGTCAACTCCGCCGCCTTGCTGCTGATCCTGACCCTGGCCACCGCCGCCTTGCTGCTCGTCCTGACCTTCCTGGCCTCCGCCCTGCTGGTCATCCTGACCTTCCTGGCCTCCGCCTTGATCCTGACCATCCTGACCTTGGCCGCCCTGCTGATCGTCCTGGCCTTCCTGACCGCCACCTTGTTGCTGCTGATCCTGGCCCTGACCGCCGCTTTGCTGCTGATCCTGACCCTG
This sequence comes from Clostridiales bacterium, assembly GCA_017649745.1. The sequence goes on from JAGCGE010000028.1 coordinate 7,579, forward strand.
ACCACCTTGTTGCTGCTGATCCTGACCCTGACCGCCGCCTTGTTGCTGATCCTGATTCTGATCCTGACCGCCACCTTGCTGCTGATCCTGATCCTGACCACCACCGCCTTGCTGCTGCTGATCTGAATCTCCGCCGCCATCTTGTTGCTGAGAGTCACGCATGGTTACTTCTGCAATGTCCTCGCCATTAGCAGGAATAATATCTTGTTCGTTACCTTTAACTACACCGTTCTCGATCGTAAATGTGATATCAGGTGCAGTTCCATAACCTGTCGGAGCCTTATCCTCGTGAAGTGTATAAGTACCGTCTACAAGACCTCTTACAGTTGTAGGACCTTTACCTGTATAGAACTGTGTACCGTTCTGAAGGTATGTCTCATCAAAATATGCATCTTCATCGAGTTCAACCTGTGATCTGTCGATCACTACTTCCTTGCCGTTAACATCAACACCTGTAAGTGTGAGTTCAGCATCCATAAGAGGCTTTCGTGTCTGAGCATCGATCTTGTTGATCTTGATATCTGTTCTGAAAAGTTCATCTGTCATCGTTATAGTTGCAGGAGTAACATCAGTTGCAGCTGTGATATTCTCAGCTTCTTTGATCCTGCAGTGCTTAACTTCGAACTTGATATCCTTGGAAACATCGTAGCCCTTAGGAGCCTGCTGCTCGTGAAGGACATATGTACCGTCGTGGATACCGTCTACAAGTGTTGGTGTATTACCTGTTACAATAAGGATTCCCTCACCATCGTATTCATAATCGACGTAGGCACCCTCACCAAGCTCAAGGTCAGCAGGTTCGAACTTAACTTCTTTTCCGTCCTTATCAACACCTGTGATAACGATGCTTGCACCTCTGAGTTCGAAAAGATCATCCTTATCTACCTTGCTCAGATAGAACTTAGTGGATATTACTTCGAGAAGATGATCGATATAGTTTTCGATATCATCATAAAGGATCTGAGCATCTTCATACTCACCTGAACCGTCTTCAGTTGCATATCCTTTTTCCGTAAGACAATCCTGAGCCATTTCAAGCTTTGTGATTGCATCATCCAAAGTAAGATCTGTTACTTCATACTCGTCGACCGGAAGAGACAAAGCCAAAGCCTTGTTAATTCTGATCTCACAATCGTTGTCAGCAGGAACGTTATAAGCAAGAGCCTTATCGAATTCGGTAATGGCTTCATCATATCTTCTCTGCTTAAGGAAGTTCGTTCCGAGATTATATGGTTCCTTCCAAGGTTCCATAAATCCCAACCAAGCGAACTCGTTTCTGTCGAAAACATTATCGCGCATCTTGCTATTTACGAGCTCGTTTGTAAAGAAGTTAAGACCGTAGAGGATCATTAAAAGAGCACATACAACACTTATTCCATATAATACTTTTCTCATATGTATCAAACCTTTCTCTTAAAGTAGATGAAATCCCATAAAAGAAGGAGAACGAGAGGTGGAAGGAAGAAATAATAAGTCTCGATATAAGAGAACTCTGTCATCTCTTCTTCTGTAACCTGTACATTTTCCAGTATCTGATCGATTACTCCGTCAACATCAGAGCTGTCCTTCATGTTGATATAGTCGACTTTAAGGTCTTCAGCGATATTCTTGAGGTTTTTCTCATCGATCTTGGACTTGGCATTCTTGCCCTTGGAATCCTTGACCTTCTCATCTCTGAGACCGCCTGCAGTCTTTGCCTGTATCGTCATCTCGGCGCCCTTTGATGTTCCATATCCCAAAACTGCACCGCCGTCGATGTTCTTTCCGATCTTGCTGTAGGACTTGATCTTATCGTCCTTGTTATTCTCACCGTCTGAAATGAAGAAAACAAATACGTTTGTCTCTTCTTTTTCACGTGCGACCTTAACCTGTTCTTCGATAAGATCCTGGCAAAGATTGAAAGAACTACCTTCAGCATAGCTCTGCTCTACAGGATAAACTGTCTTCAACATACTCTTGATATGATCAGGGTTATCCGTGTAAGGAGATACGATCTTCGCCTTGTTATCGAAAGAAACAACACCGAACTTGGCACCATTCAATTTATCGATTATGTATCCGCAATCTTCTTTGGCTGCAGCCAGTCTGTTATCGTCTTCAGGCATATCCTCTGCGAGCATACTAAGCGTGTTATCCATTACGAACAATACATAAGCATCGATCTTAGGAGTCTTAACTACATGCTCTTCATCAGGGATAAGAATGTGAAGATTGATAGCAAATAACAACAGGACTATTACTATCTGTCGTATGAAAGGAACAATTCCCTTTCTCTTTAGGAATAAGAGTCCGATGCATATAGGAGCCATCAGCCATAGAGGTAAGAATGGATCTATCTTCATAAGCCTCTCCTTCCCTTAATACTTGGCAAGCTTGCCCATTACCATCATAACTGTTACAAAAGTAAGCAGTACGACAAATGGTGCTTTAGCCAGTTCAACTTCCTTGACGACAGGTTCCTGATTAATGAAGCTCTTAGTCTCACGCTGGATATCTCCGACTATCGACTGACAGCTTCCGGACATACCGTACTCATAGAACTTACCGCCTGTTGCTTTAACGGCATTCTCCATCTCGATCCTGCTCTTCTTATTCATCTCCTGCGTACCGATACCATATACCTGTACGTTGTGCTGAATACAAAGATCAGAAGCCTGTTCCAAGGTTATAAACGGAGTTCCGTTAAGTTCATTATCTGTTGAGAAGATAACGAGTTTTGTACGCTCCTCGTTCTCCTCGAGTTCCTGAAAATCAAATACTGCACTTGCAAGACCGTCGCCAATGAGCGAACTTCCTCGCATCTCACTACCAACTAATGTACCTGATGTGATGTAGTCATCATCATATACAAAGGAGTTGTTCCATCTTCTCTCGAGCTCTACCTGAATGGCATCAAGCTCCTGCAAGATGTACTCATAGTCATCCGTGAGAGGTACAAGAAGTACCGGTGAAGTATTGAAAATGATAAGTCCGAATCGCTCGCCCTGCATCTCATCTACGATGTTCTTAAGCTCATCGATCAATGTTGCATTAAGTGAGTCAACTGAACTGGAGATATCGATACAAAGGAAGATATCTCTCGTATACTTCTCTTCAATGACTGTCTCTGTTCTGTATGGCCTCGAGATCATAAATGTCGAAAGCGCAATACTTATACAGCACGTCATGACAAGTGTAAATGTGATCACTTTGTAAGCTGCCATCTTACGTTTGAAGAATCTCTCTTCCCTAACGTAGAAAGCATTCGCAACCTTCTTACTGTTCTTGAACTTCCCCTTGGATTTAGGGAATGGAACAAATACCAGTATGAATAAGACCGCGAAAACCGCGATGGCAATATAAAGCATTATCTTATATCTTATTTCCATTGCTCAATTACCCTCTTTGTCTTCAACATTGATTCAACAAAATCACCGCGGCTCATTCTGGCAAACTCAGGATTGTAGTATTCCGTAACGAGTTCGTCGAGGATCGGAAGGCCGATAGCCCTGATCTCTTCGAGTGTGTAGTTCTGAACCTTAATGCCTTCAGCTTCGTATACAAAGTGCCTGATAATGGAACTCATACGCTGGAAGCCTTCACGCAGAGAAATGTTCTCGTTAACAAACTCTTGGCTGACTTCATCGAGCTGAGCAATATACTTGCTCTTGAGCGAGCTGACGTTAACATGAGGCTTCCTCTGAACAACAGGCTTTGGCTGCTTAGGCTTAGGCTTAAACTTCATGAGCTTGGTGATAATAAGATATCCGAGTACGAGCAATACAACTGCACCCATTGCTAACAATGGCCATACAGCATAAGATACCGGATCTTGTACTCCTATTTCCGTTCTCATTATTACCTTTTCTCCAACTTGTGTCTTGCAAGAAGTTCCGTAAGCTTGATCGCTATATCTTCAGAATCATCAAAACTCGTCCAGACGATTCCTGCTTTCTTAAACTTCTCGGTTGACTCTTTCTCTATCTGTTCCTTACGCTTATTCTCTCGCTTCATAAGCTTCTTGTCTTTTGTGAAAAAGTCAGGAAGGAATGTCAGATAGTCAACATCATAAACGTTATTTCCGAAAGGATCCGTGTCACTTATGTTAAGCATAATAACATCATGAACGGATACGAGTCTCTTGAGAAGTCTCTCGGAAATAGCTCTTCTACCCTCCATGTCAGTAACAATAACGATGATCATCCTTCTTCTGATGTGTCTCATTATGTATTCCAGAGATTTAGTGATCTCGGATTCATTCTCAGTATTAACATCTTTGTTATACTGCTGAAGGATGTTCTCGATATTAAGAAGTCCGGCCTTAAACGGGAAAAATCGAATAGACTTTGGCGAACCAAAAATAGAACTGATATAGTCACCGTTCCTGCTTACGAGATAAGCAAGAGTTCCTGCTGCATAGATAGCAACATTCTTCTTCTCTTCACCGTTCTTGGTATAACCCAACATTCTCTTGTTCGAATCGATAACGAACATGATGTTGTGCTTTTTCTCCGCAACGAACTCTCTTACAAGAGTCGTCTGACTTCTTGCAGTTGCTTTCCAGTCGATATCTTTAATGTCATCGCCCGGAACATACTCTCTCAAGTCGTCGAAGTTAAGACTTCGTCCCTTGTAGACCGATATATAAGAACCGTCAAGGATATTGGACGTCGGTCTCTTGGTGCTGATCGTAGCCGACTTTTTGAGGTTGGACTTGATCTGCGAGATAAAATTCAGTCTCATGGTGTAGGCACTGTTCCAAGGAGTGCATCGATAAGTTTCTCTTCCTTGACACCGTCAGCGACAGCAGAGAAATTGAGCATGATCCTGTGTCTGAGGATCGGATATCTCATTACCTTAACATCATCTGGAGTAACGTGACCACGACCGTTGATAAGTGCAACAGCCTTAGCAGCTTCCATGAATGCGATCGCTGCACGAGTGGAAGAACCCATAGCGATGTACTGAGCAAGATCAGGAGGCAATACCTTATCAGCCTCACGAGTAGCTCTTACGATATTAACGATGTACTTCTTGATAGAATCGTCGATGTAAACTTCTTTACAGAGATTCTGAAGGAATACGATATCTTCTACCGTTGCAACTGACTTAATGTCAGAGAATACATCCTTCTCGATCCTGTTAAGGATCTCAACCTCAGCGTCAGCATCAGGATAATCAAGAGTAACCTTAAGAAGGAATCTGTCCTGCTGAGCCTCTGAAAGAACATAAGTACCTTCCTGCTCGATAGGGTTCTGTGTAGCAATAACTACGAACACGTCAGGAAGATTGTACTTGTGACCGCCGATACTTACTGTCTTCTCCTGCATGACTTCGAGCATGGCACTCTGAGTCTTAGCACTTGAACGGTTGATCTCATCAAGGAGTACGAAGTTCGCGTCAACAGGACCGATCTTGTCTTCGAATGTGTTCTCCTTCATGTTGTAGATCTGTGTACCTACGATATCACTTGGGATAAGGTCAGGTGTACACTGGATTCTCGAAAACTTACCGTTAACAGCCTCAGTCATAACCTTAGCAGCTGTCGTCTTAGCAAGGCCAGGTACGGATTCAAGAAGAATATGTCCGTTGGTGATCATCGCTACGATGAGCGAGAAACCAAGAAATTTCTGTCCTACCACCTTACTCTCATAATAATTTCCGAGACGATTGATAATTTCTACTGCCTTCTGCAGATCTTCATTTTGGATTTCCATTAATTATGTCTCTCCCCTTATTAAAATATAGTTAACCTCAACAATCATACCACAAATAAACATTATTTTGCATTTTTTTTGTGGCAATAAAAAGATGCTATCTCTGAAAGCATCAGAGACAGCATCTCGTTTTTATCAGTTTTTATCTGAAAGTTTCTTTTCGAATCGGTCCTTACAGGTCTCTGTAGGGATATCCGTAGGGTACTTACCTGAGAAACAAGCTCCGCAGTATGCGCATGAACCTTTGATCAGGTTACAAAGTTCTTCTTCAGGCAGATATCCGAGGCTGTCGGCGCCGATTATCTCAGCGATCTTAGGGATATCGTACTTACAAGCGATAAGGTTCTCCTTGGAATCGATATCTGTTCCGTAGTAGCAAGGATTCGTAAACGGAGGGGAAGAGATTCTCATGTGGACTTCCTTAGCACCTGCCTCTCTAAGGAGATTTACGATCTGACCGCTCGTCGTTCCTCTTACGATCGAGTCATCGATAAGGACGATCCTCTTGCCCTTAACCGCTTCGCTGATCGGATTGAGCTTGATCTTTACAGCATCAAGTCTTGCATCCTGACCAGGTGAGATAAACGTCCTTCCGATGTATTTATTCTTGATAAAGCCGATACCGTAAGGGATACCGGATTCGATTGAATAGCCGAGTGCAGCGTCAAGTCCTGAATCAGGAACACCCATTACTACATCTGCATCGACCGGATGAGTCTTAGCAAGGATCCTACCGGCTGTCTTACGTGCTTCGTGAACTGAAATGCCGTCTATCACGGAATCAGGCCTTGCAAAGTAGATATATTCGAAAATACAAACGTGCTTATCTTTTGTATTGCAGTGGCTCTTATCGGACTTAACACCGTCCTCATCGAAAATGATGATCTCGCCAGGTTCTACATCTCTGATAAATGTAGCGCCAACTGAGTTAAGAGCACAGCTCTCGGAAGCTACTACATATGTGCCGTCTTTAGTCTGTCCGTAGCACAAAGGTCTGAATCCTCTAGGATCACGTGCTGCGAGAAGCTTTGTTGCTGACATGAGAACGAGCGAATATGCTCCGTCCAATATATCCATGGTCTTGCTCAATGCTTCTTCGATCGAAGGAGTCTTGAGCCTTTCCTGTGTAACTATGTAAGCGATCGTCTCAGTGTCGCTCGTTGTGTGGAAGATCGCACCCTTAAGTTCGAGATCCAATCTCAGTTCATATGCATTACTGAGGTTACCGTTATGCGCAAGTGCCATCTTACCCTTCTGGTGATTAACCTCGATAGGCTGGCAATTGGCTCTGTTGGTGCCGCCGGTTGTACCGTATCTAACGTGTCCTACAGCTATCCTGCCCTGTGGGAAACGCTTTAAGTCATCTTTGCTGAATACTTCATTAACAAGACCAAGGTCTTTCTGGGAAACGAAAACACCGTCATCGTTAACTACGATACCGCAGCTTTCCTGTCCCCTGTGCTGAAGTGCATAAAGGCCGTAATAGACCATGTTTGCGAGATCGCAGACCTTAGGACTATAAAGACCGAAGACTCCGCATTCCTCATGAATCTCTCCGTGCATATATAACGATCCTCCTTTGAAGACGTTTCTAATATACTATGTTCTCCAAAAAAGTATGTATTCGTATTTGCACATTTATTTATTGATTATTGACCTTTTTTTCGAATAACATACCAAGAGTCCTCATGACACCGTTCTCGTCATTGGTATATTCGCAGATGTGTCTAGCCTGCTCTTTAAGGAGCGGATGCGCATTCTTCATAGCGAAACTGTGCTTACATGACTTAAGGAGCGACTCGTCATTAAGATAATCTCCGAAGGCTGCACTGTTTTCGAAAAGGATGCCGAGGTCTTCTCTTATTATCCTCATTGCTTCTCCCTTGCTGACTGTCTTGTTCGCGATGTCGATCCAGCAGTTGCCTGAAAGAAGATAGTCGAGGCGATCGTTTATCGGGGTTATCTCATTGTAGTAATCGTTGGCTCTGTAGCCTTCGACAAATATAGCGATTTTCAGGATATCATCGTCGATGCCGTCAAAGCTGTCGACGAAATCGAGTCTCTTGTAGTACTTGTAGGAATTCTCGTAGCAGTCTTTCGAAGCGGTCTTAAGCATATAGGCAGACTTCACCCCGCAAAGGATCAATGAGCAGACTGACGGATCAGAAAACTCTTCAACGCAAGCTCTCACATCTTCAGGGAGCATCGTGTCCTTATGAAGGACATTGCCGTTCCTGATCACGAGGCCGCCGTTCTCTGCTATAAAGATGAGCTTGTCCTTACATTTCGGGAAAAGGTCCTCTATGTTATAGTACTGCCTGCCGCTCGCGATAACAAATGAGACATCGTCAAGGCCGCATACCAGATCCTCAAATCCTTCAGGAACATTCTTGTCTGAATCAAGAAGCGTTCCATCAAGATCTGTCGCGATAAGTTCTATATTATCTTCGATCATTTATTCTTTAAGTTCCTTGTCTGAATGTGTCAAGATGTCTCTCGTGAAACGTCCGATCCTGTCTTCGTTATTATCGGCACCCTTACCAACCCTGTCAGAAAGGGAAACATCATAGCGAATATTCGGAAACTTCTTACGAAGCGTCTTAACACATGATTTATTATTGCCGCTCGCGCTTAATGTGAAAGCAGCCGTGACCTTCTCTTTAAACTGTGTTGGTTTAAAAAAATTCATGAGATACGGATTAGGTCTTCCCGCCCATACAGGTGTTCCAAGGATCAGTTCATCATATGTGGAAAGATTGGTCTCAACAGGAAGGACAGCGCTTCCGAAACCGAGCAAAGCCTTACCGCCACCAGCCATCATCTTAGCGGGACCGAATTCAGGAATCTCCTTAACCGGCTTTATCTCAACAAGATCTGCCTCAAGGATCCCTGCTATCTTCTCTGCAGCTTCGCGGGTATTTCCCTCGAAAGAGTAGAACACTATCGCTCTTCTCATAGATCACAAACCATCCATCTGAAACATTTCTATTTCAATTATACCGAAAATAACCGAAAAAGCGCTCAAACTTTCTTGTTAGTTATCTGACTCGCCGTTCTGCTCCTTAAGCGCGTCAAACTTCGCCTTCATAGTCGGATTGTTCTTTGTAAGACGCTTGATCGAAAGATCCTGAGCCTTGTCATTAGCAAGTCTAAGATTATATTGCGATGACTGAAGATCAGCCTTGGTCTTCTCAAGTTTCTTGATCGTATCATCGATATCCTTGATCGCGTCAGCGAACTTATCACAAGCCCTGATATAATTCTTGCCAAACTTATCCTTAAAGTCGTTCATCGAATTCTCGAAATTCGTGATATCGATATTCTGATTTCTTACAACTGCGAGTTCTCTTCTTGCTTCAAGCGACTTAAGGGCCGCATTACGAAGGATGGTTATCATCGAGATAAAACACTGAGGTCTTACGACGTACATCTTGTCATACTCGTAGGAAACATCCGTGATTCCCTGGTAGACAGTGCTATCAGCTTCGAGCAAAGAAACGAGGACTGCATATTCACACTTCTTCTCATTCCTGTCCTTATCAAGTTCCTTGAAAAAATCCCTGTTCAGATGCTTCTTCTCGGTAGTATCCATCTCGTTCTTCATCTCGAACATGATAGACAACAGTTCGAATCCGCTCTCATCGAATTCACGATAGATGAAATCGCCCTTTGAACCTGATGATGCATCATTATCTTTTCCGAACTGCGCATTAGGGAATGCTGCAAGCCTTATCTTGTTAAACTCATCAAAACAATACTGTTCCAAAGATTCACCGATCATCTTCGTTGACATCTTCGTCTTGAGATCTTTATAGTAATCGATCGCTTCATCTTTCTGTTTCAGTTCATTCTGATGAGCTTCGATCATATTCTTCGTCCTTAGCTCAAAGCTTTGTCTGTCGAGTTCGATCTTATTTGTAAGTTCGTTTATCTTGTTATCTTTCTCGCTCGTAGCCTCTCTTATCCTGGAATCGGCATTCGTCTTATCGATCTCCATCTGAGACTTGAGCTTAATTATCTCATTGTCCTTCTCTGAAAGAAGCTTCTTACCTTCTACTTCGGCATCTCTAACTGCTGCTTCTTTCTCCACATTGGCGATAGCGAGCTTCTCGCGAAGTTCGGCAATGATCTTGTCCTTATCTGCTTCGATCTTGGCAACAGCAAGATTAACGGCACTCTCCTTCTCCTCTTTAAGTCTGGCATTATTCTGCTCAACTTCCTTGGAGAATTCCTTATCTCTTACCTGCTTAACAATAGCAGCATAACCTGATTCGTCTACCTGGAAAACTTCGCCGCATTTTGGACACTTGATCTCTTGCATACTGTCACCTCTTATATCGCAAAATCATTGATTCGATTTTACCACAATAATCCATGCCGACATCATAAGAGGGACAGTGAGAACAATGAGTTTTTTATTCCAATCTAAGGTTATATTCCTTAACAGAACCGTGAGCTCCGAATATCTTCCACTCGCCTGCTCCAAGCCTTTGGAGGATGTTACGTCTCTCCTCCGCGCAAAGTTCCGGATCAGTATCAACTGAGGTCATAAGAACAGGCGCATATCTGTTATATTCAGCCTGCTCACGTGTCATGCCATGAACATTAACATAGATATCTCCCGTAAATGCAATGTGATTAGCGTAATCGATAAGGACCGTCTCTCCCTGGAGATGTCCGCCTTTTCCATGATAGACCTCGAAATGAAGTTCGCCCACATCGAAAAAACCGACCTGTTCTATAGGTTCATTCTGATTACCGTTGTCATCCCACAGTGCATTGATCTTAGCAGGGTCAGTCGGCTGATAATATGTCAGTGCCTTACAGATCCTGACATATGGTCTATGCAAAGAATTCTTCTCGCGGTAACCTCTCTCGCCACGGAATTCAGCCTCCAGACTGTCACGTGTCTTACGGCTACAGATGACCTCATCGAAAAGCGGCAACAGACCGCAGTGGTCCATGTCTGCATGGGTTACGTAGATGCGCTTTTTTATGGAATCATATTCAGGGATGACAGAACGGAAAAGAGTCGTCATCTCATCTTTGTAAAGAGCATAGCCGGAATCTACGAACAATACTTCTTCACCGCTTCTGATTATCGCAGTATTACTTCCGCATGCCGGTTCGATCAGGGTTATCATCGTGTTATCCGTGATCTTATGTTCAGTGATCCTCGGTTTAAATGCATCGCCTCTGGCTTCCGAAAGAAGTTCCGCAAAACGGCTAATGTTTTCGAATGTCTTAAAAGGAGATAATCCCCTCTCGTCTAGCATCTGCATGATACGATTGGAATTGACCAGAAGAAGATCTCTGTTGGACTCAGGAAGATCTGCGAACTCCATAAGACCTGATACAAATGACTGATAGAATATGCTGTTGTCATATACGTGTTCGGACTGATTATACTCAAGGATCCTGACAGGACAAAGTTCCTTAGCCTTGGTTATAAATTCATTGAATGCTTTCTCATCTTCAACGAAAAGACCCATCTTAAAAGCCTGATAAGATGAACCGTTCTCCTTGGAACTTATATATGAGATATTCAGGTTGTAACTGTTGATCAGACGAAGGATATTAGTTACACTTCCCGGAATATCACGGAGCATGAATTCGATAAGTACGATACTTCTCTCATCCTTATCCGTCTGAAGATAACCTATCTCCTCAAGATCCTTATTGGCTCTCTCGAGCTGCTCAGGCTCTCCTTCGGCATCGATAAAGAGAGTATGAGAATCAACAGCTTTATTGTAGCTTACGCGCGTAATATTGATCCCGAGAGAAGCGAAACATTCGCTTGCTTTAAGGAAGGCGCCGATGTGGTCAGGCATAGTTGTTATATATGTCTTCTTCATAAAAAATATCTCCGACTCTCTTAGATTTGTCGGAGATATTATCACGAATACATATCCTATACTATGACGATTAACGCTTTATTCTTAACCATTTCATACTATCTGTATTTTCTCTCAGGATATTTCTTGTAGTAGGCTTCCTTATCTTTATACATACGTTCGTCAGCAACACGCATTGCTGTTCTGATGTCATCACACTCATCAACTATAAATGTTCCGACGGCAAAATGAACGTTATCTCTTTCTGCCTTCTCTTCAAGTTTCTCGATCCTTTTCTTCAATTCATCTTCACCCATATCCTGAGCAAGGATCATGAATTCATCTCCGCCTGCACGATATACATCAGATTCGAAGAATACTCCGTTTAATATATTGGCAGCTGTTTTAAGGTAGTTATCACCTTCACCGTGACCGCTCTCATCGTTTACTCTCTTAAGGCCATTAAGATCTGCGAAGATGACCGCATATGGAGTCTTAAGTCTGCTCTTACCAACGATTATGTCACTTACCATATTATTCATCGCATTACGATTCTTGGTCTTGGTAAGCATATCCATGGTACTCATGACTTCAAGTCTGTTAAGGAGCTGGTAGTTAGCTATCTCAGAAGCTATGAAGAATGTCGTAAGTTCAAGCGTTTCCTTGATCTTAACTGTATTGTCAGTATTGAAGTTCAGCGCCCAGATATATCCTAATGTTCTTCCGTTATATGAAAGTGGGAATAATACAACATTGTAGACCTTAGCATCTACAAGTGATTCATACCATACAGGATTAGTCGACTTAAGCCAATCCATATCATTCTGATCCTTAAGGATGATACAGGTGCTGTCTCCTATGGTGTCTTTCCAAGTACCGGTGATATCATAAAAATTCTCGTCGAGATAATTATCTATCGGAAGCAGAACGCTGTCTTTGTTTAATGATTCTGCAAAATTCTCACAGATCCTGTTATTGTGATCGACAAGCAAGATACAACATTGATCCGATTCACATATCTTTCTAATATCATCAACAACTTCACCTATTGCTGCACGGATGTTAGTCGAGCCACGAAGCTTGATGCATGTCTGAAGAACAACAGAAGAAGTATCAGCGGATACACTGGCCTGCTGCTCGGAATCTGCTTTAAAGGTTACATCATATGTGTAAAGACAATAACCTTTGTCCTCTTCATCAGATTCAAGCGGCAAAAGGAACATATTGAGCCAAAGTCCCATCTGCGGAAGCTGCACATAAGTGTGGAGAGGCTGTCCCAAGATAGCGCTTCTGTAACAGAAGTCCTCGAAATTCCTGTTCTCCGGAAAATACTCTGCATATGGAGAGTTAGGAATGAACTCTCGATTCATAGTTCTCAGCATATCTTCACAATGAGCTTGGTTGCCTGCTACTATCCTGATATTTCCGTATCTGTCATCCGAGAGCTTATCTACGGACATGATACATGCTTTTGACTTATAAGCGGACAATAACGAATCGAAATCCATGGTAATTCTCCTCTCAAAATACGTACCATCTAACGATACTAGAATATCAAATTTTTGTTACTATTTCCAACAAAAACTCCTATTTTTCGTTAATTTTCTTTGAACTGACAGACACAATTCTTTCTCAATAATTCTCGAAAACAGCAACCTTACAAGCCATCCTTCCTTCACATACGTGATACCTCACATTTTTGATCCCCAACTGTTCGAAAAATTGCTCATACGAACTGTCGTCAAAATGCCTTCTAAATCCTGCTCCTGCCTTATTAAACAACTTCGCTGCAAGCCTTTCTCCATAATGGATATATGTCGGAATGATTATTGTTCCGCCAGGCTTAACGACACGACGAAGCTCATCTACTGCTTTCTTAGGATCATCCAGGAGATGGATCACATTTGCCGCCATTGCTTTATCGAATGAATCATCAGAATATTTAAGAGCTGTTATATCACCTTCCTCGATAAGTACATTATCCATTCCCCTGCATTTTTTCCTTATCTCATCGAGCATTCCTTCCGAGAGATCAGTCGCGGTCAATCGCTCAACATTAGGAGCCATCTTAACACTGAACATTCCTGTTCCGCATGCACATTCCAATACCGAATCATCCTTATCCATCAGTGATGCGACATAGTCTGTTGCTGCTACGTTAGCTTTCTTGTTATATATTGTTTCAACCAGATCATAAACTCCTGCTATCCTACTCCAAAACATTTTCGCCGTCTCCTTTGTATGAATGTTTATTCATATGAATTTATATTCATATGTTATCACGGTTACTTGTTTTGTCAATAAAAAAGATGATGCTCTTGCGAACATCATCTTTAAGTTATCGATCAATAAGATATCAGAACGGTACTGTATCAGGATCTGCAGAAAGACCAACACAACCTGTAAGACCGGCAATCAGCTGAACATCTTTTTCCTCAAGTTCGAAGTCAAATACCTTAAGATTATCCTCGATCCTTGATGGAGTTACTGACTTAGGAAGCGGGAGATATCCTCTCTGGAGGCTCCAGCGGATACAGATCTGCGCGATGCTCTTTCCGTACTTCGCAGCGATCTCTTTCATCTCAGGTACTTCGAATATCTTACCTGTACCGAGAGGACTATATGCTTCAAGGATCATGCCCTTGGATCTGCTGTAATCAACAACTTCATCCTGTGTCTCACCAGGACAGAGCCTGATCTGATTGACCATCGGCGGGATTTCCGCAACCTCAAGGAGTGCATCGATATGATGAGGTCTAAAGTTACTGATACCTATCGCGCGAACCTTACCTGCTTTATAAAGTTCTTCCATCGCCTTCCATGTCTCTGCATTAGCAGCCTGCCATCTGTCTCTGAACGGAGCAGGATTAGGCCAGTGGATAAGGAGGAGATCTAAATAAGAAGTATCGATCTTTTTCAAAGATTCTTCAACGGAACTCATTACAAGATCATAGCTGTGACAGCTGTTCCATATCTTAGTCGTGATAAACAGTTCTTCTCTATTTGCTCCACACCTGCGGATCGCTTCACCGACGCAGTCCTCATTCTGATATGCCTGCGCAGTATCTATGTGCTTGTACCCTGCGTTGATCGCACTCACTACAGAATTCACACCGACTTCACCGTCCGGAGTCTGCCACATTCCGAATCCGATACAAGGGATCTCTACACCGTTCGAGAGCTTATAAGTACTTGTCTGATCTGTCATACTTTAATATCCTCCTTCGAAAAGATTAATATACTCAGATTTTAATCGATAATGTCTGAAGATTGATACTATATTTTGAAGTTATTTAACAGATACAGATAACAGATTTTCTATCTACGTCTCATCAGGAACAAATACCAGAAGATCATCTTCGATCGCGATAGTTCCCGTTGTCTCTACTATCGGATCACCGTAACCATAAGGACCGCTCTCGACAACAACTAAATGACCATCCTTAACGCATCTTATGCCGTAGCTGTAGTTATATCCGTCAAGGCAGTAACTCTTATGCGCTATTGGATCATAAACTGTACAAATGGTCCTCACCATTCCGCTTCCGGTCATAAAACATTCGCACAAATCCCAGTTGCCGTCGCCTGTTACATCACAAAGAATGTAATCCGGATCCATGAACGATGTGTCGTACATTCCTTTGTTGCGATTATCATAATATTCCTGCTCAACTGAGAGATCTATCGACCTTCCTGTTTCCTTAAAATATGTTGCACTGAGATTTCCTTTCGAAGGCTCCTCATAAGAAGAGGAATTATGATTACAATGAACATATATCCACTGTCCTGAGAAGACCTCAACCTGTCCTTCATTAATGACATTCGGATTCCTGTATTTCAAAACACCATAATCTTCTTCTGTTATCTCATCGTTAGATACATAAATTTCCCACTTATCTTCGGTATCATTTTTGAGGTTGAAGTAAAGAGATACCATAGTCCTTTCAGTGTCAGGATCAACTGCTCCATTATACTGGAACTGGAATCTGTAATATCCCGTATCGAAAACATCCTCACCTGTAATCTCGCATGCCTGGATCTCACATGGTTCATCCGTAACGGTATTATCTGTTATCTTTTTGTCTTTTCGAGAGGTACAACCAAAAGAAGCCATTGCAAAGATCACGACAAGCAATGTGCAGATGATTTTACGCATGATAATTCCTCCCGATAAAAAAGATATTTCACTATATATATCGCGAAATATCTTTATGAGGTTTCATCATCTTGCTTTCTTTTTTCCGAGAAGAAGATATCCGAATATTGGTCCTAAGATCATGGCAATATAAACGAGTGTGATCCATGGCTGATATTCGATATAGAACTGCTTGAAAGTAAGGCTCCATGGATGATCGATCAATACCCATCCGACAAGATCGAAAACGATGCTCATGCCCGACCAGAGGACGCCTGTTGTGACTGCTTTCTTAAGTGTAGGCTGCTTCATGCCTCTCATGTAGACAAGTCCGAAGATCGTAAAAAAGATTATGTTGTAAAGCGGATGCCATGGCTTAGTCATCTCATATCCTTCGCCAAGACCAGGGCCTTCTGCCATAGAACCCATGTGAAGAACTGATTTTAATGTTCTCTTTTACTGCTAAATTCTTATTCATCTTTCCGTCTCCTTTTCGCTCTTGCTGAATACATCTGTATTCTAGAGTTTTCGAGGAGAGGAATCTTTATAGGAGTCTAAGAGATTTCTTAAATCTTCCTTAAGAGTAATTCGACGACAAATCCGTTGTCGTTATAGTAGTTCATGCCGCCGCCCATCTTCTCCATATAAAGATTCGCGAGATAAAGTCCCAGTCCGTATCCCGGCTTGTCGGCAGAGATCTTACCTCTGGCGAATTTTTCGACTATAAGAGGGAGCTCTTCTTCATCGACACCGGGACCGAAATCGCGGATGGTTATCTTGATAAACTTATTGTCAGAAGCGCTGTCGACAGTCTCGGAGAAAGAGACTTTAATATCAGTTCCTGCATATTTAGCAGAGTTACCGATAATATTATCTATAACCTGTTCCATCCTCAGGCGATCGATATTGACAAGACACTCCGGGATATTATTTTCGAAAATGATATGAGCATAATCATCGTAATTTCTGAAAAAAGATTGTACAATGACTGACTCTGTCTCGACAGGAATGACATGGATCTCTTCCATATCGTCACATGTCGCTCTGAAGAGATTCTCAACAAGAGAATTGATCATCTCTGTCTTCTTGGAGATGTAACCGATCTTCTCGAGCGTATCATCTATGTCAGCGTCATCTTCGGACGTTTTCTTCATGCGGTATTTCACATCCAGGACTTCACACGTAGCAGATATCGTCGCAACAGGAGTCTTAAGATCGTGGCTTAGTTCGGCCACCATATCGCGCTTGGCTTTATCTGCTTCCATCTCACGTCTCTTGGCGTCTTTGAGCGCCCCTCTCATCTGGTCGAAGCTCTCGGTAAAATTACCAAAAAGATTATTCTTGTGGATCGGAAGTCTAACATCAAGATTACCCTTAGAAATGTCAGACGCATATCTCTGCATCTCTCGCACCGGTTTAATGAGTGTAAACCACACCACAGCTATCAGGCCGTAACCTGCAACAAGGACTATCCCCCAGAAAGCGAAGACGAACTTAAACAGGTCATTCTTACTGGTGTCGAATGCACTTTTAGCATTATTCCAGACATTCTTATACATCTCCAGCTCAGCGTCAGTAAACGAGCCCTGCTCTGTACCTTTAAAAGACACATTGAAGTATAAGCCGCAGAACACTGCTAACGCCAGCAGCATCAATACAGTAAAAATGATGACGATGTTTCTTATGTTTTTCATAATTCGAGGATATATCCCGTGCCCCAGACAGTCTTGATAAGTTCAGGATCGTTAGGATCTTTCTCCAGTTTCTCACGGAGCTTACGGATATGAACATTCAACGTTCCGTCTCCGTAAAATGAATCTCCCCAAACTTCTTCGAAGAGTTGTTCCTTTGTGACGATCGTATTCTTATGTTCGAAAAGAGTCTTAAGGAGAGCAAATTCCTTAGCCTTAAGATTAATGCGTTCACCATTCCTTATGACTGACATAGTCGCATTATCAAGAGAGAACGGCGAATCATCTGATGTCTTTGATACAGCTGCCTTCTTAAGCTGTTCAGCTCGTTTAAGATTAACCTTAACCTTAGCAAGAAGCACCGAAAGGGAGTATGGTTTTTTCACATAATCATCGCCTCCGATACTGAGTGCGACAAGAACATCATCGTCACTTTGGCGGGCGCTGATGAATATGATAGGAAGTTCATAATATTCACGTATCTTCTTACAGATCTCAAAACCTGAACCATCCTTAAGATTGATATCGAGAAGGATGATATCGGCAGTATTCTCTTCAAGAAAAGTGTAGCAGGACGCACTGCCATCTACGTAGTGCGTCCTGACATCGAACATCTCAAAATATTCAGCCGTCATCTTGGCTAATTCTGTCTCATCATCAACTATAAGACAATTATAATGCATTTATCCTCAACCTCCGTGACAAGTACATCTTAGCACAATTTCAACCATTATTCTTCAGATATCATCTCGACAGGATTGATCTTTCTGACCTTAAGTCCTTCGAAGGCGGAAGTTAGGATAGCGATCAGGATGATGCTTGCTGCAACAGCGATCACGATCGGAACATGAACATCAAAAGAGATCTTCTGAATACCCATATACATAAAGATCATCTTGACAAATGCTCTTCCTGCGAACGCCGAAGACAAACCTCCCAATAGACAACCTGCAACGACTACAGGGATATTGGAAAGTGAGATCTGCGTAAGAAGATCTCTAAAGCTCATTCCCATGGCTTTATTAATTCCCATCCCTTTCCATTCACGGGTGATCTTCGCTCTGACAATAAGTGATTCGACAAATATGACAACACATGCTATCAGGACAGAAATGAGAACATTAACGCCTGTCATTGCAGAAGTTGCACTACCCAGGATCCCGCTTACGAACTGCTTCATATCTGAGCAGTTGATCTCAAGATCGTTATCCTTTCCATAATCTTCCAAAGTCTTCTTAAGCTCTTCATAAGAAACTCCTTCTTCGGCCGTGACATAATAATTGTCATATGCTTTTCTTGCTCCGAGCTTTTCCATACCATCAAGAGTTATAACCGCTGTCTTACCTGCCATTTCAAGTCTCTGATTGGTGCCTGTCAACACGAAATCTTTGCGAATATCACCGCTTGTAAGAGTCACTACATCACCGACTTCAGCATTAAGCTGCTTGGCAAGCATATATGTAAGCATTATCTCATTATCATTTTCCGGCTGTCTTCCCTCGATCAATACCGTATTGATCGAATACTTACAGTCATCTACAGCAAAAGTAGTTGCAGTTGTAGTTTTGTCGTTACAGCCGAATGTCAACTCACAAGACTGGTACAGATAAGCATTCTTAACTCCAGGTAGTTTTCTTATCTCTTCAGCATGACCTTCATCACAGGTAAATCCTGCATCACCCATCTCCATACCCATGACGCTGAGCAGCGTTCCGCCGTCACCATCGCCGAAATTCTCCTTCATCTCAAAACAAATAAGAGCAGAGATCGTTAGTACCATGATAATAAGGATCATAGCTATATTTCTTCTTAAGTTTCCGAAAGTATCTTTCAATGACAAGGTGATCGACAAAGGAAGATTCGTCTTTTCGAAAGAGAAATAATTCTTCTTGAAATTATGAGTGTTAATTCCGCCGCGAAGCGCATCAAGCACTGTGATCTTCTTGTATTTTCCGCTTAGGATACGTGCGATCAAAAAAACAATAAAAAGAAGGATCAAGACCGTTAAGGTTGCCAGAGCAGGATCGACAGTCTGTGTCCAAGTAAGTCCCATTATGGTTGTGAAGATTACACCCATTGCAGGAACAGTGAAAAGTGACAGCAAGACTCCTATGATAACTCCGACAGAAGCTACAAGAACGATCTGCAAAGTCAGTGCATTCCTGAGTTCTTTTACGGTATATCCGCATGCCTCCAGGATACCGGTATTCTTCATATTACGCTGAATAAAATTCGTGATACTGAATGATGTTATTATAAATGCAATCACCAGGATCAGGATCGCAAACGATAGTATTATGCTGACAACTATATACGGATACATACAGTTTCCGAAAGTTACGAGTTCTCTTCCAATAGAGATAAGCAAAGTAGTATCAATAGAAGTATTTGCTTCCCTATATGATTCTATAAGGTTGTTATAATCATTAGTAATATTCTGATGAAGCTTATCAAAATCGACATCCTTATCTTCAGCAATGATCTTATAAAGATCAGCATCCAATATGCTTGATGTGACACTTCCGCTCGATAAAGCCTTCAGCTCCTCGTAATCTTCAGGCGAGATATAAACATAGAACATAGAAGCAGTAAAGTTGCTGCAGAAGATCGGATTTTCAGAATAACCCTTGACCTTAAAATCAAAGACCTTGTCACCTATACGAAGTTCAAGTGTATCTCCTATCGCAACAGCTGACTGCAAGTTGTAAGGAACTAATATCTCACCCTTCTCCGGTTTTTCTACATTATCGAGTACATGCAACATCCTATTGTCATTGTCCGCATTTTCGAGCATGAACATAAAACTCTGATATTCATCAGAATCCGCATTCTTGTACTCACAATTCATATAGAGAAACGGAGTAACTTCATAATCCTTGATACCGTTTTTCTCAAAAGCTTCGATAAGGCATCTGTTGATCTCTTCATCATGACAGGCGGCATACATATAATCAGGAGCGTTCACCGCTTCATATCTGTCAAAGAGAACTTTTCTAACACCAACGATCGCATTTAAGGAATTGAAGAGAAGGAAAGCTGAAATGAGCGTCATGATAAGAAACGTGATCATATCGCCTTTCTGTCTCTTCATATTGTTCTTGGCTATCATAAAGATATTGCTCATCATTACCACCCCTGCTCCTGAAGGAAGTCCTTAAGTTTCCTGTGTCTCTCGATCGCCTGTTCCCTGTTAGGATTCGTCTCGTCCTTATAGTCACCAACATATTTACCGAGGTCGACCTCATCAGAGATCACGCCGTCCGAAAGATAGATAACCCTGTTTCCTCTCTCTGCTGCCGTTATCGTGTGAGTTACCATAACGATACTTTGGCCTGATCTATTAAGATCAGTAAGGATATCTAAAACGTTCGTTGTGTTTTGTGAATTAAGAGCACCTGTCGGCTCATCCGCGAAAAGGATCTTAGGCTCATTTATTACACCTCTTACTACAGCTACTCTCTGCTTCTGTCCTCCGGAAAGCTGAGTCGGAAACTTCTTGTAATCCTGCTCTGTTATCTCTACCTTACTAAACAGATCTCTCGCTCTTTTTGAA
>JAGCGE010000293.1 GCA_017649745.1 Clostridiales bacterium
GAAAACGCCGCTCACTATCGTCTTGGATCTGTTGTCATATATCAAAGATCTTGAATCATTGTTATTTATTAATAATACTATTCTTTTGGCTCCATCGCCAACATAATTTCCGAATACATCCTTACTTTCCTTATCAAGGAACCTCTCGAAAACTATGGCGTTCTCCTTCGCATAGAGTGTCTTATAAAAACCGGTCCTCAGCACAGGATGAACGCGACGAAGCGCTGAAATCTCTTTAACAAATTCGAGTTCCTTCTTTCCGAACTTATCAACATGATCCCAAGGATATGTCCTTCTGTTAAACGGATCTCTAAAGCCTTCCATCAGGACCTCATCTCCATAGTAAAGACAAGGCGAACCGATATATCCGATCTGGAATGCATACGCAAGTCTCATCCTCATCGATGCAAGTTCCTTCTCTTCATCATTAAGGAAGATATCCTTCTGAAGTTCTCTGTCTCCCGGATCTTCTTTTCCGGCAAGAACAGTAGCTGCTCTCGGAACATCATGAGAAGATATCAGATTCATCATAGAATAATAGCTTTCATAAGGGTATCTCTCCCTGAAGCCTTCCATATATGAATTAAAGAACTCAGCATTGAACTTATGAGTCAGAAAATTTATAAGTCCTTCTCTGAACGTATATCCCATGACCGAATCATGAGTTCTTCCTAGCATGAAATCTCTATATGAACCATACGAACACTTGTTGCTCGCATCTTCCCAGACTTCACCGATAACACAGGCTTTTCCATCAGAATACTTCTGGACCGATGATCTCATCTGTCTTATGAAACTATCAGGAAGTTCGTCTGATACATCGAGCCTTAATCCAGATGCTCCTCTATTGATCCAGGTCTCGACTACTCCGCCTTTACCAAATATGAATCTTCTATATGACAGATCATCCTCATCAACATTAGGAAGATCAGGAAAACCCCACCATGACTCATATCTTGGAGGATCGTTTTCGGAAGGGATAAATCTGTACCAAGAACGATACTGACTCTCTTCCCCTGTGATATAAGATCTATATGCACCTACTCCATCATATCTGTCGAATTTATTGAAGTACCTGCTGTCGGCTCCTGTGTGGCTGAAGACGCCATCAATGACTATCTTTATATCACGCTCATTGCAAGCATTCACAAGACGCGCAAAAGCCTCATTACCGCCCAATATCGGATCAACATTAAGATAGTCTGCCGTATCATATCTGTGGCTCGATCTGGCCTCGAATATCGGATTAAGATACAAGACAGTAATCCCCAGCGACTTGATATAATCGAGTTTCTCACATATACCATCAAGCGAGCCGCCATAGAAATCGCAGGCCAGATAACCAGTCTCAGGTTTACCGTAGATATCTACATCTTCGTTCCAGTCTTCGTGATAGATCCTCTCGCTTCTTGGAGAAGCTTCTGTCATCTTCTTAAAGCTGAAATCCTTATCTCTCGAAAACCTGTCCGGGAAGATCTGATACATAAGCGCTCCCTTAAGGAAATCAGGAGTCTTGAAAGATCTCTCATAAACCGTTATCTGCCATGCAAATGGATATTTGTCTTCTTCGACACCGATCCTTGGAGGCTCAGGATATAGCTTACCTTCACCCTTCTTACCGCACTCATCGAAAACATAATAGATGTACGAATGGTCCTGATCAGGCTTATTAAATCCTAATCCTTCCATTCCGACCTTAGAAAGATCTTTGTCACTATATTTGACTCTGAACCAGTAAAAAAGTATCGAAGGTTCAGACGGCAATTCTATATCAGTCTCATAACGATCGTGACTTTTGAAAGCCTTTACCAGACGCATCGGTTCTTCATGATAAGTAAATCCGTACAAACCGTAAGAATAGCACAGAACTACTTCTGTGCTATCCTTGCTAACGTCAAATACAATTTTTACATCAGATCCTACAGGCTGCGCTCCAAAAGGCGTTCTGTAGTTTTCAGATCTAGATGCGTGCTTAAACATCCTATAACTTCTCCGTTACTCTTCTTTTTTCGAAGGCTTCTTAGCAGCTGTCTTCTTCGCTGCAGGCTTTTTAGCAGCCGGTTTCTTAGCAGCAGGCTTCTTCTCTTCTGCTGCCTTTTTCTCAGAAGTCTTCTTCTCAGTTGCCTTCTTCTCTTCCTTTGGAGTTACATCCTTAACATAAGGGATACCCGTGATAAGAGAATAAAGACCGATATACTCTGAGGCGCTCTTCTTCCAGGAATAATCGCCGCTCATGCCAGCCTTTACGATATTGTCCCATACATCCGGGTGATTCCTGTAAAGATCACAAGCATACTTTGTTATGAAAAGGAACTCGTGCGCATTGATATTGGCAAATGAGAAACCGTTTCCTTCGCCTGTAAACTCGTTATAAGGAGTTACAGTATCCTTAAGTCCACCTGTCTCACGAACAACAGGAACTGTACCATATGACATTGAAACGAGCTGCGAAAGACCACAAGGCTCAAAGATACTCGGCATAAGGAATATATCTGCAGCAGCATAGATCGTGTGAGCAAGTCCGCTGTCAAAATCAATACAAGCGCACATCTTACCAGGATTACGATCTGCGATACTTACAAGAGCTCTCTCATAGTATGCGTCACCTGTTCCGAGAATAACTATCTGCATTCCGTCAAAGAGCATCTCATCAAGAACATAGAGAAGAAGATCAAGTCCCTTCTGATCTACAAGTCTTGAGATCATTACGCAAAGAGGAACTCTCGGATTGACATCGAGATTAAGCTGCTTCTGAAGTGATTCCTTACAAACAGCCTTACCCTTCTTAAATGTCTTGATATCGTACTTCTGAGGGATCTTATCATCAGTCTTCGGATTGTATTCCATATCGTTGATACCGTTAAGGATACCGGATACCTTATAGGCATAACGCTGTAATGTCTGATTCAATCCTTCACCATAATAATCAGTCATGATCTCATATGCGTATGTAGGAGATACTGTTGTTACTGAATTGGAATAAACGATACCAGCCTTCATGAAGTTGATCGCACGATCCTTGATACAGAATTCGTCACGAATGTACTCATCAGGAAGATCGAGCATATCTCTAACTACATCAACTGCATGAACTCCCTGATACTTGAGGTTATGGATCGTAAATACTGTCTGAACATCTGTGTGATATCCGTGCTTTTTGAAGTGTGCATCAAGGAGCATCGGCATCATACCTGTCTGCCAGTCGTTACAATGGAGGACATTAGGTTCGAATCCCATAAAGTCACCCATGAAATCCAGAACTGCTCTCTGGAAGAAACAATATCTCTCGATATCGAAAACATACTCAACGTAAACACTGTCAAAATTGAAGTAGTATTCGTTATCTACAAAATAGAATGTTGTTCCGTTCATCTCCAATGAGAAAAGACCTGCATAAAGAGATCTCCATCCCATATGAACCATCTTCCATCCAAGGAACTTAAGATCATCATTGTACTTGCCCTTGATCTTACGATACAAAGGAAGGATAACTCTGGCATCAACATCTGCCTTATTAAGCTCGATAGGAAGAGCTCCTACAACGTCTGCAAGGCCTCC
>JAGCGE010000294.1 GCA_017649745.1 Clostridiales bacterium
ATCTCTAAGATCGCTCTTGCTTCTCCGTAATTGCCATTACCGCAATAGCAGAGAGCCTTATTTATTATAAGATTGATCCTTGTTCCGATCTGATGAACGAGAGCGTAGGATAGATAATCTTCAGCCTCTTCATACTTTCCGAGACTTACGAGTACTGAACCTATATGCAAGTTAAACAAGTAACCTGCATTATGAGCTTTATAGATCTCGAGGCTCTTCTCGATATCTCCCTTCAGCTGATATGTCTGCGCGAGCTGACCGTAAAGCTGTGTCTCATCGATATTCGGATCATAGTTCTGTGGAACGAGCCTTATTGCCTGTTCATATAGCTCAATGGATTTCTCAACGTATTCTTCATTGATCTTGAACATTGCAGCATATGATCTGTAAAGATACGCGCACTCATATATGATCCTGAAGCTGTTAGGGTATTTCTTGATCGCCTTTGAAGCTTCATCAGGTCCCTGAGGATCCATCGTATCAGTCATCCTTCGAAGTCTTTGTGCTAGGACCTCGATCCTGTTGTCTTTTACGTCGTAGCCTATAAGCACATCCATGGAGATATCGAAAAAGTCAGCCATCTCCATGAGGATCGACAGATCAGGAGTTGAAAGTCCTGCTTCCCACTTATGGACAGCGCCTACCGTTACATTGAATACTTCAGCGAGCTGCTCCTGGGTAAGTCCTCTTTCTTTTCGAAAAGCCCTGATATTGTTTGGTAAGTTATTTTTCATATCGGCTCCTTTCCTATACGGTCTGTATTGATCTTTATGTCTAGATTGTATAGGTTCAGAACAAAAAAATGAATACACTATCCATACAAATAGTGTATTCATTATTATACCGTTAGTATAGTTTCTGGTTTAACGCTGTATCTGAGACTGTGCGTGAGGTCCCGGAAAACCGCAGGTACCGCAGAATTTAAAGGTGCAGAGCGTTCCGCACTGAGGACAATACCATGTCGTATTGATAGGGCGCTGTCTGCCACACTGCGAACAGAAGTTAAGGTAGTTCACTGTACCGCAGGTACAATTCCAGCTTCCGACGATGTTTGGTCTGTAAACTGTCTGGACCTGCTGCTCAGGAATAGTGACAATACAGAAATCGTGTCTTGAAGAATAGATGATAATGATAACTGATACAACGAACAGAACTATTACGAAGGCGATCCAGAGGATGAGGAAGATACCTGACAAGATAAATTCGTCAGAATTACTTCCGATCATAATGATCGCATCATAAACACCGTGTATAGCTATCGGTACGATCAATGCCAGGATTGTATGAAGGACATAAGCTCCTGTCTTCTTGGTGATGCTGGCATACTTCGCTTTGCTGTAGAAAAATCCCATGAATACTGCGAAACATGCGTGACCAGGTACAGCAGTGAGCATACGAAGGATTGCCGTTCCAATGCCGTTATTGAATACATAATTGACATTCTCGAGGGCGGCAAATCCCAATGAGACAAAGACTGCATAGACGATCGCATCGTAACTATACGTAAAGTGTTTGTTCTTCCAGGTGATAAGCCTTAAGATCACGAACTTACCAAGTTCTTCTGCCGGACCTACGATCAGGAGTGTTAAGATCAGTGTCTTTAATATCGATTCGTAAGGAAACAGTATCTCAAGGATAATACTGCCGACATTTTCGAGTATGATGGCAGATATAACGGTACCCATTCCCGCGAAGAACAAAGCGACAAGAAGACCGAACGGTTCTTTGGTGTTCTTATCATTAAAGTAAATGAAACATAGAAGTCCCGCTACAGGGACTAACGCTAACGCAAATAACATAATAATCTCCTTATTCCCATGAATGAATCTTGATCATCATTCTGTATTGTACTATACACTTTTTGATTTTAATATCGCACTTATCGAAAAATAACCCAAAGTACTGGTATCACGCAACTCTATGAATCATAGATTGAAAAACCGCAACGGTTTTGTATACTTGAGACATCAAGGAAACCGTGGAGGTTGATGATGGATACGAAAGAATTCGGATCATTTATCGCTAAGCAGCGTAAAGCAGTCGGACTGACTCAAAAAGAGCTGGCAGAGAAACTGATGGTTACAGACAAGGCTATAAGCCGATGGGAGAACGGGCACGGATATCCGGATATCGAGACGCTCGAAGAACTCTCGTCTGCACTGGATGTCAGTCTGCTCGAGCTTATGCACAGCAAGAAGAATGAGACGGATTCGGTTACTGTCGAAGAGGCAAGTAAAACGATATCAGATACCATTAAGATGAACCTCGGCGACAGGCGTAGGGAAAGAAAGATGACGATCTTATTTCTTACGGTATCGCTCCTGGTTATCCTTTTTCTGTCGATATTCAGAGGGGCAGGAAAGATCCTGATCATCACTGTCGCGGTAGGACTGGCCTATCTGATAGGCGCATTGCTGATGCTGTTCGATTTCAAGAGATTTCGAAGTCTCAGATTCCTGTTCTATGCGATCCTGATGCTTATCATTGTTGCAGCTGTCCTGTTCCTGTTGTTGGCAGTTAATATCAAAAGCGTATAAATTCGGAGGAAGATCTTATGTCTAAAGAAAGATCCGCTGATCGCAGCGGTGTGTTAAAGTGCGCCATTTTTATGGCTTTGTTCCTGGTTACATTGATCATTAGTAGATTATTGGATGTTAATGCTTTCAAGCTTCCAAGATATGTTGTTCTCTTCATTATAGGTGTGATCTTATTCAAAGATGATTTTCTAAAGGGATTAAAGGATTGGAAGGCTCATCCTCTTAAGAATTCTATCTGGCTTGTATGCGGATTTCTGTCGATCTATATAGCTCAGATAATCGGTGCGATACCAGAGAGTATCTTCTATCCGGATTATGGTGGTATGAATACCGATTCCGTTATAGATGCCATGAGAGTTCTTTCTCCGTTGATCTATATACCGATCATGGGAATATGCGGTCCAATATTAGAAGAGATCATCTTTAGGCTTATCCTGGTAGATAAGCTTAGAGGCAAGATCCCGGGCGTAATACTCGTGATAATGTCGGGATTACTTTTCACGATCTATCACATGCATGCTGTATCAGCGCCGGAGTTCTTAAGTTGTCTTCCGCACGGCATGACAGGAGCAGTGTATGCGATCGTGATGTTAAAGAATAAGAATATTACGACAACCTGCGGAATGCACATTTTATTCAATACTCTCTGTCTGATAACTTATTCGATCAGTCTGTGATCGATCAGTATCCTGCGAGGAATGCCTTGGTCCTGTCATTTTTCGGATTATTGATAAGGTCCTTGGCAGATCCTTCCTCGATTATCACGCCGCCGTCCATGAAGATGATCCTATCAGCTACATCTCGTGCGAAGCTCATCTCATGAGTTACGATGACCATCGTCATCTTCTCTTCGGCAAGATCCCTGATGACCTTTAATATGCCTGCAGTAAGCTCTGGATCGAGCGCCGATGTCGGCTCATCGAAAAAGATGATATCGGGATTTGTGGCGAGAGCTCTTGCGATACCTACACGCTGCTGCTGACCACCTGAGAGATTACAAGGGTAAGCATCAGCTTTGTCGAGCATTCCCATCTTGGAAAGAAGCTGATCGCAGATCTTGTCTGCTTCTTCTTTCTTCATCTTGTGAACATGTATCAGTGCTTCCGTGATATTTCTGCGTACTGAGAAGTGAGGGAAGAGGTTAAAGCCCTGGAACACCAGACCGAACTTGCTCCTTACTTCCTGAAGCATCTTCTTGTCGCAGTAAATAGCTTTATCGTTCTTTGTCGTAACAAGAGGATCGCCGCCAATTATGATCTCGCCTTTGTCGATCGTCTCAAGAGTCGTAGCACAACGAAGGAGCGTCGATTTACCGCCGCCTGAAGGACCGATAACTGCGACAACTTCACCTTTTTCGACAGTGAGGTCGATACCCTTAAGTACGTTAAGGGATCCGAAGGATTTATGTATATTTTTCATTTCAAGAACGCTCATATTATCCTCCGATCACTGATAATAACTCATTTTCTTTTCTATACGGTTCATGACGATCTCTACAAGTCCGTTGAACACATAGTAGAACACGCCTGCGATAAAGAGCGGTATGACAGATGCCTGTGAAGCGCTGATCTGCTTTGCGACCGTAAACATTTCTATTACTGAGATCGCCTGCGCGAGAGAAGTATCCTTTACGAGGGTGATGATCTCGTTTGTAACCGCAGGAAGTACACGCTTGATGACCTGCGGCAGTATGATCCTGAAATATGTCTGTGCTTTCGAAAAGCCCAAGACGGTTGCAGCTTCGTACTGACCCTTAGACATCGACTGGATACCGGATCTGAAGATCTCACCAAAGTATGCTGCATAGTTTATGGAAAATCCGATGACAGCTGCGATGTTACGATAGTCAATAGGGCCAAGTTTAAGAGTTCTAAGATTGATGTTGAACAGGTAATAAGGTCCGAAATAAACGAGCAACAGCTGGAGCATGAGAGGAGTTCCTCTCATGACAGAGATATAGAATCGTACCAGAGATCTGACGACGACATTCTTGGACATCCTGCCTTTAGCGACCAGAAGTCCGAGCGGGATAGAGAATATCAGCGTCAGAAAGAAAAGTACTATTGAAGTGAGAAATCCTGACCCGAGTTGGGTCAGGATACTTAATAACTTATCGAGAAACTCGTTCATTGGAACCTGCCTGTAGGATTATTTACCGATGATAGTGATGTCTTCGCCGAACCACTCGTTGGAGATCTTAGCCATTGTACCATCTTTAGCCATCTCTTCGAGTGTTGACTGAACCTGATCTCGAAGCGCTGTGTTGCCGAGTTCGAATCCTACACCGTATGTCTCGCTTGCAACTGTCTCGTCGAGAACAGTAAAGTCCTTGCCGACTTTCTGGATCTGATAACGAGCAACGATCTCGTCCATTACGATAGCGTCAACAGCGCCTGACTCGAGTTCCATCATTGCGTTAAGGTAGTTATCCTCTTCGAGAAGTGTTCCGATAGAAGCCTTAAGATCAGCATTGTCATTTACTGCCTGTAATCCTGAAGAATCCTTCTGAACTGCAACTGTCTTTCCTGAAAGATCATCAAGTGTCTTGATATCGGAATCGGCATTTACTACTACGACCTGATCGTTCTCCATATAAGCATCAGTCCATGCATACTGGTCTTCACGTCCGCTGATAGTGAAACCGTTCCAGATGCAGTCGATATTACCTGATTTTAATTCCTGATCCTTGCTGTCCCAGTTGATCGGCTGAGCTACGAATTCATAACCCATACGGTTTGCAGCTTCTTTAGCAAGATCCAGATCGAATCCTATATAATTGCCGTTATCATCTGTAAATCCCATAGGAGGGAATTCAGCATCAAAACCTACGACAAATTCTTTCTTGGTAGTGTCCTTGTTTCCATTTTTATCAGAACAAGAAGCGAAAACGCCGAGCATCATTACAGATGCAAGAGCCAATGCAACTAACTTTTTCATAAGAATACCTCGCTTTATAATTTACATCGTAATTATAATAGTCGAGATTTTTAAAGTAAAGCGAAGGCCATTATTTTAGAAGTTCCGGATGCTCTCTGCTTATAGTCTCGAGAATATTTGCGCATTTATAGTTCGTTTTCTGTATCGTTAAGATATATGTCTTTTCTGCCATCGAAGGCACCTTGGATAATCTGACGATATTCCAAGACTTTTCATCATCTTTAAGGCACATACGGAAGATATCTTGAATGAAACCTCTAGGGCTTGATTCGATCCTTTTAACCATGCTGTCAGGATCCAGGAACTTTAGATAACGCTCCTGATCTTCAACACAAACTTCGGCTTCGGTAAATTTCCTTATGCTCATCTGAAGATTTACTTCCTTATCGTATTGCGGGAGACTATTGGACGTATAAAGTCTGTTAGCAATACCTCTTTCAGGATAAACCAGTACTACAACATCATAAGTCGAGAAGAGCGAGTTACTGTAACTTATCATTTCCTTTGCTGTTTCGACTTCGCGTTCAGAGTCGAAGGTGCTCAAATAAAGAGCTATCATTGCACTGTCGGCTTTTCTCGCAAGACAGATAGCACTCAGTTTATAGTAGATCTCATTTTTATAATATTCTATCTTCTTAATGGTTCCCAGTTTTATTGCGTCATCCAGCAACTTCTTCAGAAGAAGATAATCTTCAGCCCTATGGTTATTGAAATCATCTTCGAGAGCTGCGAGAGAATCATATCCGAGCTTTTTGATATTTTTAAGGTAACCGTTGCTGGCGTATACATATTTGGTCTTATCTTCAGTACATTCGAGAAGAGCGATAGGAACTCCGGTAGTGCCTGATCTCGGATCGAAGATGTTTCCGTCTGCTTCTATTCCGAAGTAATCCTCCAGAGGATGGGCACTAAGGAGATTTATCTGGCCGATCTGACTCCAATATGACTTATCATCGTTCGATTCCAATAATATATTCTCTTTTTCGATCATGGAGATCAGATCTTCTTTAGGTACAGGCTTGGTGTAATAAAATCCCTGAAGGGCTTCGCAGCCTGCTGCCTGAAGGAAGAGTTGCTGGTCCTTTAGTTCCACGCCTTCTGCAAGAGTATGGATGCCGAGTGACTTAGCCATGTTGATCATGGATGCGAGAAGCTTCTGTCCCTTGACGGAGAAATCCTTAAGGAAGAGCATATCGAACTTCATCAGATCGAATTTGTAGTTCTTTAATACGTTCAGTGATGAATATCCGCTGCCGAAATCATCCATCCACATCGAAAAGCCTGCTTCATTGAATTTCTGAAGGACCTTGCTGAATGACTCAGCATCTTCGAGCATCAATGTCTCAGTGATCTCCAGTTTGATCGCATCGTGAGGAACATTATGATCAGCAAGTATTCCGACAACACGGTCATACAGATCCTCATGTCTGAAGTCCTGTCTCGAGAGATTTACGGAGAATGAATGGATATGAAGACCACTGGTACAAAGGTCCTGATAGAATTTACAGGTCTGGCGTAAGATCTCCATATCAAGATCAAATATGAGATCACATTCTTCCAGAACAGGAATGAACATAGCAGGGGAGAACATACCAAGGTCAGGATCGATCCAGCGCGCCAACGATTCAGCGCACATCATCCTACCGGTCATTGAACGATAGATAGGTTGATAATAAGCATGTATATGACCTTTCTCGATAGCTTCGAAAAAGTGATCGCTAAAGAATGTAGGTTTATAATCCGTCATTGTTCACCCGATCGTCAGTATACTGAACCACAAAATACAACTTACTTTACAATTATAAATCTTATTTGATAAGGGTGTCTATTTTATATATGTCAGTTTTATAAAAATTTACATATCGTAAATTTGCGCCTTAGATTAACGAAACCCCGTAGCTACTGCTGCGGGGTTTTGTTTTGGTGGGTATGAAGTGGGGGTTTATAATATTGTTCAGACTGCAATTGCATAATTGCAACTGAAGTCGTTCTTGGTAAATAGCAATGAGCCAAACTTGGCATAAACGGATTCGTCTGTTATCTCATCGATTGTTTCATAGAACTCTTCTGCATCATCGAAAAGCATGATTACTTTAAGTTCTTCAAATTCGTCTCTTGTTAATTCATATATCGTTCTCTTATCGTTCATAACAAACCTCCGTGTTCAGTTTTTCTTTTCACATATCTATAAGACGTTTCAGTTTTCTCTTTTGTTTCATATGTGCACATTATATTTTTTAATTCTTAAGTTCTCGCCAAAAGAAGTTTAAGATTTTATAAAGATTGACATCATTTTTTCTTTGGATTACGATTTTTTTAATCGCAGGCTTAACTCAGTTGGTAGAGTGTCAGCTTCCCAAGCTGAATGCCGCGGGTTCGATCCCCGTAGCCTGCTCCAGATGATTACGTGTAAATTGCTTGTTTTGTGTTGATTTGCACGTAATTTGATTCGCACTTTACGTGCAAATTAATGTATTTTTATATAAAATGCCGTAAATTTGAAGTGAACCCCTGAAGTTGGACAAACTTTGGGGGTTTTAATATGAAACTAACATTTGAAGACAAGAAAGAAATTTATAATTTGTATTGTCAGGGGTATGGATACAAACTTATCGCACGTATCTACCATGTAAATCGA
>JAGCGE010000295.1 GCA_017649745.1 Clostridiales bacterium
TACGGAGTTAAGTCAGGTGCTACAAGAGCAAAGGCAACCATTGCATCAAAGAATGCAACTGAGTTTGCAACAAGACTTTATACTGAGTGTCTCGGAAGAGATCCGGAAGAAGGCGGACTTAAGTTCTGGAGTCTTGGTCTTACAAATCTCGAACTTACAGGTAAACAGGCAGCACATGAGTTCTTCTTCAGTAAAGAGTTCAACGACTTTAATCTTGATAATGAAGGACTTCTTACAAGAATGTATAAGACATTCATGGGACGTGAGCCTGATGATGACGGAATGAACTACTGGCTCAAAGAGATGGAAAACGGCATGACCAAAGAGCAGGTCTTCAACGAGTTCGTTAAGTCAAAAGAGTTCACTGAGATCTGTCAGAAGTACGCGATCGACAGAGGATAAAAATCAAGAGGACAGATTCCTTTTCGGGGTCTGTCCTTTTTCGAAAAAGGCGTAAAGACGGGATGGTACCAAAAAGGTCGCCTCATATTATAATATTTTTCGAAAACAAACAAATATTCGTATCAATATGGTATAATATCTCCTAAAACAGACAGTGTGTTTTAGGAGAATTATTTTGGACGTATTTGGTAATGGGTCCGATGGTCAGTTTGACCTTATCGCGGACCTCGAAAACAGTTATAACGACAGTATAGATACTAGCGGAGACGAGCTCCTGGAGGGGCTTAATCCGGAACAGAGAGAAGCCGTAGAGCACCTTGACGGACCTCTTCTTATCCTGGCAGGCGCAGGCTCGGGCAAGACCCGTGTTATCACCTACAGGATCGCATACATGATGAAGAAACATCATGTATCTGCAGGTTCCATCCTCGCGATCACATTTACGAACAAGGCTGCCAACGAGATGAAGGAACGTATCAACAAGCTTGTCGGCGACAGTTCCAAATATATCTGGAGCGGAACTTTTCACTCCATCTTCGCGAGGATATTGAGAAGACATGCCGAGTGCATCGGTTTTGATTCGTCATTTACCATCGTTGATACTGACGATCAGGTCAAGCTTATAAGGCAGATCATGGCTGAACTTGAAATTCCGGAGAAGCTCTTTAAGCCGAAGAGCTTCCAGTTCGAGATCTCAAAGCAGAAGAATGACATGGTAAGTGTCGAAGAATATGAGAGACGCGCAGGTCAGGACAGCTATTATAAGAATGCGGCCAGAGTCTATAAACGTTACCAGCAGAGGCTTCTCGAGAATAACAGCATGGACTTTGACGATATCCTGATCTATATGGTCAAACTCCTTCAGTCAGATCCTGAGGTACTCTCGTTCTATCAGAACAAGTTTAAATACATCATGGTCGACGAGTATCAGGATACGAACCGCGCTCAGTATATGGCGGTCAAACTCCTTTCTGATGCGCATAAGAATATATGTGTTGTCGGTGACGACGACCAGTCCATCTATTCTTTCCGTGGCGCGGATGTTCGTATGATCTTAAGCTTTGAGAAGGATTTCAAAGGTGCGAAGGTAATTAAGCTCGAGCAGAACTACAGATCGACTTCAACGATCCTTGAAGCAGCCAATGCGATCATTGCCAACAACAAGAGCCGTAAGTCCAAAAAGCTCAGGACTGACGGCGACCGCGGTGATCCGATCATCCTTATGAATACGGATACCCAGCTGTCGGAGGCTAAATTCACGGCTGACACTATCCTGAAGCTCCTTAAGAGCGGCAAGTGTCAGTATTCCGATATCGCAGTCCTCTACAGGATGAATGCTTTATCGCGTTCATTGGAGTCTGCGCTCAGGGAGAGCGGGATACCGTTTAAGATCTACGGCGGCATCCGATTCTACGACCGTAAGGAGATCAAGGACGTTTTCGCGTATTTAAGGCTTATCGCTGACGGTAAGGATAACCTTGCTTTTGAGAGAGTCATCAACGTACCGAGAAGAGGTATCGGTGATACGACTGTCGACAGAGTAAGAGAACTCGCGATCGATATGGGAACCGACTGCCTTACGATCTGCAGGGATGCTTTTGACTTCCCGGAGCTTTCCCGTGCGGCATCCAAGCTCAACGGTTTCTATTCGCTGATCGACATGATGCGTGAGGAATTAAGGAAGAACGAGAAAACCTTCTCGGAATATATCGATTATGTTGAGACTAAGTCGGGTATCGTTGATGACATCATCGCTCAAAGGGAGAGCAAAGGCGAGCTCATAGACAGAGTCGAGAACTTAAAAGAGCTCCTGACCGAAGCCGTAGAATTTGAAAAGAGCAGGAGAGCCGAGACCTTTGACGGGGAGAACCTCCGTAAGCTCGAAGCCGAGAATGACATCCTCAATATCGAGATAAAGAACGATCCTTATCTTGAGAACGAGACGAAGAATATTGATACGCTGGAAGGTCTTCTTGATGCATATCTCGAAAACGCTGCGCTTTATTCCGCGGGAGACGAAGAAGAGGGCGACAACAACGTTAAGCTCATGTCTATCCACAGCGCCAAGGGCCTCGAGTTCGGAGCCGTATTCCTGGTAGGTGCCGAGGAAGGAGTGTTCCCGAGCTATAAGTGTATGTCGGCCGAGTCCGATCTCGAGGAGGAAAGACGCCTTATGTATGTTGCGGTAACGAGAGCCAAGAGAAATCTCTTCATCACCGTAACGAGGAACAGGATGCTCTTCGGACAGACGCAGTGCAATGCTCCGTCGAGATTTCTTAAGGAGATGCCGTCTGAACTGGTATATCTCATGGGATCAAAGAGAGAGATCCAAAAGCCAGCAGAAGCTCCTGCTGCTCCAAGGCGTGCATATTCCGCTAAGGACGTAACTAATAAGCTCAAGGCAGGCTTTACGCAGAAGCCGCAGGCTAAGACCGGAGGTCTTGATCCGTCCGAGATGACAGTCGGACTTAAAGTTGTGCACGACAGGTTCGGAGAAGGTATTATAATAAAAGCAGAACCTGTGGCAGGCGATTGTCTTGTCACGATCGATTTTGACGGAATGAAGAAGAACATGCTTGCAAAGTCGGCTGGCCTTAAGAAAGCATAGGGCAGCCGCAAAAGGAGAGTTTATGTCTGAAAATAACCTGTTCGATATGTTCAAGGACGAATTCAGCGGAGTGGAGTTTCAGCCGCTCGTTATCCAGAACGAGAAGGACGGCGAATACTTAAGGATCTTAAGAGATGAGAGAGAAAAGAACCTTTCTCCGTTTGCGTTCAGGACAGCGGACACCAGAGGCAGACTTAAACCTGAACAGCCGTGCATCATAAGAACGGCTTTTGAGCGTGACATGGGAAGGATAATCTTTTCCCAGTCCTTCAGGAGACTTCGTCATAAGACCCAGGTCTTCTTTAATCCGTTGAACGACCACATCTGTTCCAGGATCGAGCACGTTATCTATGTTAACTACATCGCGACGATCATCGGAAGAGCTCTTAACCTTAACACTGATCTTATCCAGGCCATCGCCATGGGACACGATATCGGACATGCTCCTTTCGGACATTCCGGAGAGAGGGCTTTGGATAAGTGCATGAGAACTGTTGACCCGGAAGCCTTTTTCGAGCATGAGCAGCAGAGCCTTCGTGTACTGGATGTTCTCGAGGAACATTCAAAGGGCAACTACGGACTTAACATCTCGTTTGAGGTCAGGGACGGCATCGTATCGCACTGCGGCGAGACGTATGACGAGAGATATCTCTCGCCTAAGCGAGACAAAACGACGGAGTCCATCGTCAATAAGGGGAAGAAGGACAGGACGGCACCTGCCACTTTGGAAGGCTGCGTCGTAAGATTCGCGGATAAGATCGCCTATGTCGGACGAGACATGGAAGATGCCCTGAGAGCGGGATTCATCAATAACGAATACCTGCCGTCCGAGGTCAAGAACCGTCTCGGAAACACCAACGCGGAGGTGATCAACACCCTCGTCGGAGACATCATCCACAACTCTCTCGATAAGGATGAGATAAGGATGTCCGACGCGACTTTTGAAGCGATGAACGAGTTCCTTAAAAGGAACGTGGAGCAGATATATCTGTCCAAGAAGATTATGACTTACGAGAAGAGCGTAACTACCACGGTAGAGGCGCTTTTCGAGGCCTTCATGGAGGCTTCGGAAGATATTGAGAAATCACTTAGATCGACCTCTAAGGTCATACGTGATTTCGCGAACTTCATAGTGGAACACCCTGACAAGGATGCGACAGATCTTAGAAAAACGGCTGACTACATCTCGGGTATGACGGACACGTTCTGCACCCAGTGTTTTGAACAGCTTTTCAGAATATGAGCGGAGGAATAAGATGAGCGACCAATACGGTTTTTTCGCGATGCTGGACCGCATGCAGTACATCAACAGATGGGGACTGATGAGAAACAGCAGAACAGAGAATATCAAAGAGCACAGTTTCGACGTGGCTATAATCGCACACGCACTTACTCTTATCCATAACGACATCGGAGAAGGCATGAAACTCGACCCTTACAAGGTCCAGTCCTATGCGATCTATCACGATTGCACGGAGATAATTACCGGAGATCTGCCTACCCCGATCAAGTACAAAAATGACATAATAAAGAAGGCGTACAAAGAAGTCGAGCAGGAAGCCGCGGAGACTTTGTCAGGGCTCCTTCCCGATTTCATGCAGGATGAATATCTGGAACTTCTGGCGCCTGACACCGACAGCGAAGAAGGTAAGCTCACCCATAAGCTGGTGAAGGCAGCCGACCGCATCTCCGCATACCTTAAGTGCGTATCCGAAGAGAACTTCGGCAACAAGGAATTCGTAAGCGCGAAGGAAGAGATCGGCAGGACCATCAAGGCTATAGGTCTTCCTGAAGTCGACTACTTCATGGAAAAGTTCGTTCCCGCATACGGAATGACATTGGACGAGATCAGTAAGTAAGAAGGACAGATGAATTGAAGAAACATAACAGTTTAGGTTACATGCTCGCTTCCATGATCACGCTATTTATAGCGCTGGCGGCAGCGTGCATCTTTATGATAATTTTGAAGCCTCAGGCTGCGAAGAGCCTTAGTAGTGAAGGCGAGAACATTATAAGAAGGACCATCGAGATCACGGCTACGGGTGCGTCCGAAGACGACATCATCCGTAAGATCGATGCGGGTTCCGTGAGCGTAGGCGACTATGTTGCAACTTCCTTCACGGGTTCCGTCTATCTTCTCCAGGACAAGGACGATCAGGCATTCGCATCCGACCTGTCATACGCCCTCTACGGCGACAGTTCCAAGACCTCTGACATCAAGACCGATCTTGATTCCTATTCTCGAAAATACGTGATCGACAAATACTCCGTTGATATCGACGAGACCTACGGTCTTTCGAACCCTCTTACTGATTCAAAGGGAAGCAGGATCAATTCCTGTGAGATCACCAAGCCGATGGACAGCGACAGCGGATACACCATCGGAATAAGACAGGTCGAAGGTATCTGTGATATCGACGGCGATGAAGTTCGTACAGACTTTTACGTTGACGGTACCATCTATCAGGCAACCATCAAATATGACGAAGAGGGAAGCAACAACTTTAAGGTCTCCTGGGACACATCAGGAGTTGAAGAAGGTCTTCACGAAGTAAAGCTCCTCTTAAGATCATCCGACGGCCGAGGCTTTATCGCAGCAGGCGGAACGGTCAAGATCCCTCACTGCATGCAGATCGCCAATAACGGAGTTTCAAACGGAACCATCGGTCCTGATACCAACGATTCATGGTATGCATTATTCGTCGACGAAGGCGACTGCTACGTTAACTTCGTAGAGATCTCCGACGACATCGCGGTAAGCCTTTACGATATCTACGGAAATCCTATCGGAACAAACGACATGAAGAATTCCGACTACGAAGTACTAAGAGGCAAGAGCCAGGATATCCCTGCGATCGAAGAAGATACGGGTATCGACGGCCTTACCAGCGTCTACTATGTCCACGTTTCCAGATCTCTGGACTATGGTCAGCTCGAAGACGATCCGAGCAGAGAAGAGATCTCCTATAAGATGGTCCAGTCTCCTAACGTCGTTAAGTACGACGGACAGTACTACGCGGCACCGGGAAACACTATGGCACTTCCTGCAGCTATTCCAATAAGCGGAAAGGATACCGAGATAGCTTCAAAAGAGATCACTCTCGTAGACTTAAGCGGCAATACCACGACTAAGACTGTCGGTGAAGTAACATTCCTTCCAATAAACGGATTCCTGGATCAGTTTGTCGTTAAGGATTTCAGCACAGGTGAAGAGATCGACATGTGTCCTGCATTCAATAGCGAAGATCAGTTCTACGGTTTCTACTGTAACGGCAAGCCGAGCACCATCTCAGTCGATGCGGTGGCGCTTGAAGGCTATGCAGCAAACATCACCGTTACGGGAACATCTTCTATCGGCAATACCAACGTTGAACTCGGACAGAGCATAGCCCTCGTTCCTGGTGAGAATACTGTCGAAGTCAACGTTGAATCCTTCGCGGGATACACGAGAACATATACGCTCTATATCCTTAACGGCGAAGATAAGGACGGATTTAAGTCGGGAACTCTTAATAGATTCCCTGAGTCATACTATAGCGGTCTTTGGATGCTCCATTGTCTGCACCCGGACTACGTATTTAAGCCTTACAACACGGGACTTGATTACTATACTGTCCTCGATAATGAGGATAATGCGGACAGGAGCCTCGCGAGCAACTACTCTCATCCGAACTGGGTCGTAAGCTCGAGCCCTGTGTACGACGGCGGCGGTTGGATGACGGCCAAGTACGACGTAGTAAACTACTTCTTAGATCCACGTAACTTCCTGTCACCTCGCGACATCTTCCAGTTCGAACTTCTGTCGTTCGAGCCGTCGGCTCAGACCATCGAAGGTGTTGAAGCTATGGTCGAGGGAAGCTTCATGGATGATGATTCGATAGACTATGCGAACATAATCTACGGGGCAGGTCAGACTGCCAACGTATCTCCTTATTTCCTCGCGAGCAGGATCCTCCAGGAGATGGGCTATGGCGGACAGTCGCTTCTTTGTCACGGAACACTTCCGGGATATGAAGGCTACTATAACTTCTACAATATCGGTTCCACGCCTGATCCGAGCATCGAGAACGGTGCACTCATAAACGGTGCCAAGTATGCGATGTGGGGTAAGGACCCGGACGGACAGCAGATCACCGATGAAGAACGCGAACTCATGCTTCCATGGGATTCCGTAGATAAGGCTATCACGGGCGGCGCTTTGTGGATCGCTTCCAGATACACTACGGCTGGTCAGGATACTCTTTATTTCCAGAAGTTTGACGTTATCGATAATGATGACGGATTATACGAGCATCAGTACGCTCAGAATATCTCGATGGCCTACACCGAAGGACACAGGTATTTTGACAGTTACGCTTCGATAGGAATGCTCGATCAGTCATTCGTATTTGTCATCCCGGTCTATGACAATATGCCGGCGGAATACGGTTATCTGCCTGATCCGACTTAAGATGATATAATGTAGGCGTTGGACAAAACTTTTTCGGACAGGAGAGGGATCATGCGTAAGACTTTGGCACTAATACTAACCACGGTTTTATTGGTTGTCTTTCTTGTACCTTCAGTTAAGACTTTGGCCATTGAAGATATCTATGTCTACATGAGCACGGCTCAGGAGACGGTCAATCTCGGAGATATCCTCGAGATCAAGATCATGGCTGAGAGAATGCCTAATGTTGTAAGTTTCCAGAGTCTGGATGTTTCCTATGACAAGGTCCAGCTTTCCTATATGTCTGCAGTTGCTTCGGCTGATCTTCCTGAGACTTTTACCGTATCAGCTTCTAACGATTCCAATGTGGGAGTCGTGGCTGTTAACGGCAAGGACGAGTCAGTCGAGGACTACATAAATGAACATAAGAGCAACACGGAAGATGGCGAAGAATTTGATGAGGACTACGAAGATATCTCGTTTAATTCATCTGATCCTGTTGAGCTCTGCACACTTAAGTTCCGTGTCATTAGTGCCGCGTACGAGAAGGTCAACTTTGTTATCTCGACTGAGGCAACATTTTCGAACAGTCTCGGTGAGACTATCGGAAGTTATACGGCTGACTACTTCACGATCCCGATCACGACTGACGTTTCCAAGGATTCGTCGCTTGACATGATCAAGGTCAACGGCAAGCCGATCCCGGGCTTTAAGAGAGATTCCCTTGATTATGCATATACGGTCGATAAGAACACAAGTGTTATCGATTTCGAATGCGAGCCGGGAAACAGTTTTGCGACATTTGAAGTTACGGGCAATGACTTAACGTTCGGAGATAATACTTTCTATATCGATGTAACGGCGCAGGACGGCGTTACCACCACCCGCTATAAGATCGTTATCAACAGGCCTTCACAGGTTACCGAGGGAGCGGCGGGATTTCTTGACAACAAGGGACAGTTGTTCACCTTTGTTAATATTCCGGACGATGCGATCATACCTGAGGGCTTTAAGAAATCCAGCATCAACATCAACGGATATGATGTCCAGTGCTACGTGACTGACGGAATGGTTCAGGTCTTGATCTATGTTCTCGACAGTGAAGGCGAGAGCGGATTCAGGGTATATTATCCGGATCTTAACAAGGTCATCAACTACAGCAGCACGGACACCATCATCAAGAAAAGTTCGATATATACCGTTAAGGATCTGCCGCCGGATGTTAAGCTGCCGAAGGGTTTTACTGAGGTGCAGTTTATCTGTGATTCCAAGACATACAGCGGTTATGTCAATTCATCCGGTGTGGTCATCTGCTATCTTGAGACCGAGAAGGGCGTCAAGGGCTTTTACAGATACGATTTTGATACGCAGTCCTTCACCAAGTATGAGGTTAAGGAAGACACGGACGCGCTTTATAAGGGCCTGTTCAACTTCTGCCTCGGAGTTGCGATTTTTGAGGCTATTGCTATAATCGTTATCGTCTATGTAGTTAGAAGATTCCGTAAGGAAAGGGTCAATCCGAGACCACGAAGGGTATAACATGGAATTAGTTAAGATCATCAAAGGCGGTGACGACCTCACCCCTAAGCAGCAAAAGACCAGAGAGATCATAATGTATCTCATCTGCGGGGGCCTGACCACCGTAGTAAATATCCTAAGCTTCGCGGTCTTTGAGTTCTTCGTAAAAGCGAAGTTCAACGTCAAGATCTTCAACTGGGAGTTCGACCTTCTGGTCCTTCTTAACCAGACCATCGCCTGGGTCCTCGCGGTCATCGTCGCATTCGTGACAAACAGGATATTCGTGTTCCGCTCCAACGGCAGCGTCATCGGCGAATTCCTGAAGTTCGTCGCATCCCGAATCGCCACATTCTTTATATTCGAGCTCGGCACATTTGCTCTTTTTGTCATGCTCGTCGAAAACGTCATGGGCGTCCCGCAGGAGACGGTATTCTTCACCATATTCGGGTATGACGTCACCTGTCTTTTCACGATCAAGATCATAAACTCCATCCTGGTCGTTATCGTAAACTATATCTTAAGTAAACTCTTTATCTTTAAGAGACATGAAGAAGGCACAGCTAATGCAGAACAAAACTCCTGAGCTTCTCGAAAAAGCTCTGAAATTCGGAATAAATCTCGGACTTGAGAGAATGTACAAACTCCTCTCTCTTACAGGCGATCCTCACAAAAACTTAAAAGTCGTTCACGTGGCGGGCACCAACGGCAAAGGCTCCGTCGTAACGGTCCTGTCGTCTATCCTCGCTCAAAACGGAAAGAAAGTCGGAATATTTACGTCCCCGTTCCTTGAGAGATTTACCGAGAGGATCAGGATCTTAAACGGCAGGGAAGATCTCCTTCGTTATGTCGAAGATGACTCCGTCGGCGAGATCGATCAGAAGTCTTTGGACCGCTATCTTAAGATCGTCAAAAAGGCTATCGACAAGATGGTCAGTGAGGGCTTTGAGAACCCGACAGAATTCGAGATCATAACCGTCATCATGTTCATGTGGTTCAAAGACCAAAACGTTGACGTCGCTGTTTTAGAGACGGGCCTTGGAGGACGTCTTGATTCCACCAACGTGATCGATAAGCCTCTTTTGACTGTCATCACCGCGATCGGTCTCGATCATACCGAGATCCTGGGTGATACCGTTACGAAGATATCCCATGAGAAGGCAGGCATCTTCAAAAAGGGTGTGAAGGCGGTTGTTTTCGAGCCAAAGAATATGATACTTACCAAAAAGCAGCAGGATGATGTGCGTAAGGCACTTACTGAAGATGCGAAGAAAAAGGGCGCAAAGATCATCTTCAGTTCGCCAGAGAACAGACGGAGCAGATACTTAAGTTCGGGACCGATGAAGTTCCGGTGCGACGGCTTTGAGGAAGGCATCGAGACCACGCTTCTTGGATCACATCAGGTCAACAACATCGTTCTCGCAGCTGACTGCGCGAGGGCGCTCAAGATATCTGAGGAAGACATTAAGGAAGGAATCAGGCTCTCGAGATGGAAGGGCAGAGTCGAGTTCCTTAATACTGATCCGCTGGTCATCATGGACGGCGGTCATAACCCCCAGGGACTTAAGAGCCTTTCTGATGCGCTTACGAAGATCTGCGCAGGAAAATTAAAGAAGACGGGACTTCGTATCCTGATCGGCGTAATGGCTGACAAGGATGTTCCGAACATGCTGAAGATACTTTCGAATTCGGGCATCGAGTTCAAGGAGATCTGCTGCACGACGGTCAACAACAAAAGGAGCATGAAGGGCTCTGAACTTTGTAATAGAGTTAAACTTGTGTATAATGATTCAGTTAAAGCAAAGGGCTTTGATGACGCGGGTAAAGCCGCCGAATATGCCCTTACTAAAACACTTAAGGACAAAACTCCGCTTCTTGTTACCGGATCACTATATCTGGTGGGTGAAGTCCGCGGAGTACTTAGGGAGAATCTGAAGGAGCAAAGCTGATGAACGATTACAGACAACTGGCTTTATCCATAGCTGCAATAACAGAGGAGGACCTTATCCTTTTCAAGGTCTCCGCTGATGAGAAGACTCACATCGTGAAACAATTCAACCGTGCCCTGGTAAACGCACAGGGAGACGGAACGGACGTAGCTCAGATCTTCCTTAAACCGTTGATCGCGAAGTACCCGGCCTGGGGTGACGCTGCTCTTGTTTTCGGACTTTGTCTCGCGAGAGAATATCAGTTCAAGAGAGCTGAGGAGAGCCTCGAGTTCGCCATTAACAATGTACTTAGCGCTGAGATCAATCTCCAGATTGCTCAGGAAGCATTGCGCATGGTAAGAGAGGATGCTAAAAATCCGATCCCGCAACACAGAAATCCTAACGAGATGCAGGAGAAGGGATCCATGGTTTCCGAGATGGGCGCTGTTGGCGACCGTCGCGGAATGCAGGCACCGATCCTTATGAGAGCATCTAAAAATCCTGCCAAAGCTCAGATGGCTTCCGACAAGGAAAGACGCGACATCATGATGCGTGCCGCTTCATCTAACGGCGAGCTTCCTGATGACGATATCATGGTAGATATTCCTTCTACTCCTCACGACAGGATGAAACTTACGATAAGGATCATCGGAATAATCC
Organism: Clostridiales bacterium; assembly: GCA_017649745.1. The sequence continues at coordinate 11,543 of JAGCGE010000295.1, forward strand.
TTCTTATCGCGATCCTTTTCTGTCTTATATATTTCGTTATCGTTCCTGCCATCAACAAAGTCCGTAAGTCGGATAATACTAAGGAACGTCTGGATTACATCACCCAGAAACTCGGTGAGAACAAGGATGATCCTGAAGTTCAGGCTATCCTCGATGACTATATAAAGAAGTTCGATGTCGACATGGACGCTAAGCCTGCTGAGACATCTGAGGCTACAACGACAGAGTCAACGACCGAAGAGACAACTACAACCGAAGCAACTACAACTACAGAATCCAAGCTCCAGCCTTCCTTTGCCGAAGAGACAGAGGAGACAACACCTGAAGAGACATCCGGTGATGAGACAGGCGATACCGAAGCCGGTGAGCCTGAGGAAACAACTGCTGCCGAGTAATGTAGTTTGGCACATAA
>JAGCGE010000296.1 GCA_017649745.1 Clostridiales bacterium
CAAAGCATGACTGTCATGTACTTCGTTTTAATGTAAAAGGTCAGAAAGAATCTTTTAAGCTTTATAACGAAATAAGTATTGATCCTATTGGTTTTGGTACTTATAAGGCACAGAGCGGTTCAGTTTTACAAGCATTAGAAAAAGGTTACAGGTATTTTGACACTGCATCATTTTACAAAAATGAAGAAATGGTAGGTGAAGAGATCGGTAAGTCCGGTATATCAAGAAGCGAGATATTCCTTGCTAGTAAGATCTGGCCAACTGAATTCGGCTATAAAGAGACTTTTGAAGCATTTGAAAGATCAATAAGTAAACTTGGAACAGATTACCTCGACCTTTACCTCATCCATTGGCCGAAGGTAGATAAAGATGATGAACAATGGAAATTTAAGCTTTGCGAGACATGGAAGGCAATGGAAGAACTTTATAAAGCTGGCAAGATCAAAGCCATAGGAGTAAGTAATTTTCTTCCACACCATCTTCGTGTTCTTATCGAAAACTGTGAGATCGTACCTATGGTCGATCAGCTTGAACTGCATGTAGGTTATATGCAGCAGTATACTGTTGAATTTTGTAAAGCTAATAACATACATGTTCAGGCATGGAGTCCGCTTGGAAGAGGTAGACTTAATGAAAACGAGCATATCTTGAGACTTTCTAAGAAATATCTTGTTTCACCTCAAAAACTTATGCTTCGTTTCTTAAATCAGCAGGGTATCTCGATCATACCTAAGACTAATGATCCGGTTAAAATGAATCAAAATCTTGATATTTTCGATTTTACGATAGATCAAGATGATATGTCATTTTTAATGACATTACCTGAAATCGGCTTTTCAGGGGAGTTCGCTGATTTGTAGAGTTTAAAGAATGACTGTAAAGAAGTGGTAACATACTAATTTTGTCGGTTTTGTTGACACTTTATGCTTTTATTTCTATAATTTATTAGACATTTTTTGTCGTATTTATCATTGAACTTTGACAATTAAATATTGGAGGTGAATACCAAGATGGAGTGGTTATTTGCTCTTTTGGGATTTATTCTTGGTATTCTTTTGGGTATTTTTGGAACTGTTATTTACTTTAAGCGAGGACTATCTTCGCAGCAGAAACAATTGCAGGATGACATTCAAAAGGCTGAAGCAGAGAATGCTAAGCTTTTGGGTGAGGCTCAGAAGAATGCAGAAAGTCGCAAGAGAGATTTACTGTTGCAAGCGAAAGAGGAAATCTCTAAGGCACGTGTTGAATTGGAGCGTGACGTAAGAGAGAGGAAGCAGGAGCTTGCTAAGGAGAGAAACAGACTTGACCAGAAAGAAGAAACACTTGATAAGAAGCTGAGCCATATCGAGATCAAGGAATCTGAGATCGAGAATATCAAGAAGGATATTACAGCAGCAGAACAGCGTACGAGAGAGATCGAAGCTAAGAAGGCTGTTGAACTCGAGAAGATTTCAGGATTGAGTATCGCAGAAGCTAAGTCACTTGTTTTGGAAGCTGCAGAGCGTGAATATAGTCATGATATGGCTACAATGCTCAAGCAGATGGAAGAAAAGACCAAGGCCGAAGCTGATAAGATCGCAAAAGATATTATCGTAAGTTCTATTCAGAGATATGCTTCGGATTATGTTTCAGAAGTTACAGTATCAGTCGTTTCACTGCCAAGCGATGAGATGAAGGGTCGTATTATCGGACGTGAAGGTCGTAACATTCGCGCTATCGAGACGATCACAGGTGTTGATCTTATTATTGATGACACGCCTGAAGCGGTTATATTATCATCGTTTGACCCGATCAGAAGAGAGATCGCAAGACTTACTATTGAGAAGCTTGTGGTTGACGGTCGAATTCATCCGGCCAGGATCGAGGAAATGGCTAATAAGGCCAGAAAAGAAGTCAATAACACCATTAAGCAGGAAGGTGAGCGCGCAGCTTATGACACAGGTGTCATGAACCTGCATCCTGAGATCATCAAGTATCTCGGTCGTTTGCGCTATCGTACCAGTTTCGGTCAGAATGTATTGCAACATTCTATCGAAGTTTGCTGGATCGCCGGAATGATGGCTTCAGAATTGGGCCTTGACGTACAGATGGCTCGTCGTGCCGGATTGTTGCACGATATTGGTAAGGCAGCTGACTTTGAGCAGGATGGCTCACATATTGAGATCGGTGCCGAGATTGCCAGAAAGTACAAAGAATCACCTGATATCATTAATGCCATTGAGGCACATCACGGTGATGTTGATCCACAGACTGCTATTGCAGTATTGGTTGCAGCTGCAGACGCTATTTCAGCTGCAAGACCAGGTGCACGAAGAGAGAATCTTGAGACTTATATCAAGAGGATCCAGAAGCTTGAAGAGATTGCAACTTCATTCGAAGGAGTCGAGAAGAGTTATGCAATTCAGGCTGGTAGAGAGATTCGTGTTATTGTCTCCCCTGAGAAGGTTGGAGATGACGATATGATCCTTAAGGCTAGACAGATCTGTAAGAAGATCGAGGATGAGCTTGATTATCCAGGCCAGATCAAGGTAAATATCATTAGAGAGACAAGAGCAACAGATGTTGCAAAGTAATTAAGGTATTTTTATTATTTTGAATATAGATTGTTGTATCTCACCTCGAAGACCGTCCTTTATCGGACGGTCTTTTTTTTGCTCTTATTATGGTAAAATAACTATAGTCTGTATGGAGGAGAAGATATTGAAGATTTGTTTTGTCGGTGATGTGGTCGCTATGCCGGGTCGAAGAGTTCTTAAGCAGCAGCTTCCGTCATTTATCAGAGATAAAGATATTGATTTTTGTATAGTTAACGCCGAGAATGCAGTTCATGGTCTCGGTATTTCGCCTAAGATCGCTACTGAATTGTTCGATCTTGGAGTTGATGTTATTACTTTAGGTAATCATACTTTCTCATTTAGAGATTTCATCGGTCAGGCTAATCGATTTAAGAATGTCGTAGTTCCTTCCAATGTTTCAGAGAAGTGGCCGGGAAGTAAGTTCACCGTTGTTGAGAAGAACGGTAAGAAGCTTGCTGTCTTTAATCTTCTTGGTCAGGTCGATATGGGAATGTATGTAGATTCTCCTTTCGAAAAGGCTGAAGAGATTTTGAAAGAGATCAATAAATCAGCACCGGATGCCATAGTTCTTGATTTCCATGCAGAGGCAACTTCTGAGAAACAGGCTATGGGCTATTATCTTGACGGCAGGGTATCACTTGTTGTCGGAACCCATACACATGTTCAGACTGCCGATAATAAGGTCCTTCCAATGGGTACCGGATATATAACAGATGCCGGTATGACGGGATGTGATGAATCCATAATCGGAATGGATATTGATACGTCTCTTAGACGTTTTGTTGATAAACTTCCTGCAAAATATGAACCTGCTGAGGGAGAAGCATGTATGTGTGGTATAATTTGCGAGGTTGATTATAATCTAAAATGTAATTCTGTAAGTAGGTTTTGCGTATATGAGTAAATATGTAATTGAGAAAAAAGATGTACAAGGTTGGAAACTCATTGTTTCATACATCTCTGTAATCTTACTGATCGCTATCGATCAGCTGACAAAATATATTGTTGTTAAGAAGCTTCCACTTTTTGGTCAGCATGTCATAATCAAGGATTTCTTCTCGTTTTATTATGTTCGGAATACGGGAAGTGCATTCAGTATGTTCGCTGACAGATCCTGGGGTATCTATCTGCTTTCCTGTATATCGCTTCTTATGAGTATTGTTCTTTGTTATGCGATATATAAGACTTTAAGACACAAGAGTTTCTTACTTAAGGCTGCGTTGGTTCTTTTCCTTGCAGGGGCATTAGGTAATCTTGTTGACAGGTTCAGACTTCGTTATGTAATCGACTTTTTGAGATTCGATTTCGGTAATTACACATTTCCGATATTTAATTTTGCAGATATCTGCGCAGTAGTTGCTACAGCTCTTATCATCCTTCTTGTTATTTTCCAGAATAAGATGATGGATGCATACCTTTCATTATTTGAATTAAAAGGAAACAAGAATGATAGAAAAGCTTGAAGTTCAAGAAAGCGGGATGCGAATTGACGCATATATTGCAAATAATCTTCCTGATATATCCAGGTCATATGTTTCTGCTTTGATGGCAGACGGTAAGATATCGGTCGAAGGAATAAGTAAACTTAAACCAAGTTACAAAGTACAGACAGGAGATATCATCACTGTTGATATCCCTGAGCCTGAGATGACTGATACTAAGCCACAGGATATCCCTTTGGATATTGTCTATGAGGATAGTGATCTCATCATAATCAATAAACCGCAGGGTATGGTTGTTCATCCTGCTTGCGGACATCATGAAGATACGCTTGTTAATGCATTGCTTCATCATTGTGAGGGCAATCTTTCTGATATCAATGGTGTCATAAGACCTGGAATCGTTCATAGGATCGATAAGGATACTTCAGGACTCATGGTTGCTGTTAAGAATAACGAGACTCATAAGGCTCTTGCTGATATGCTCGCTAATCATGAGATCGTTAGACAGTATCGTTGTATCGTTCATGGCATCGTAGGACCTAATAAGGGTACGATCGATGCTCCTATCGGAAGATCAGCTACCGACAGAAGAAAGATGGTCGTAAGGGAAGATGGTAAACCTTCTATTACTCATTTTGAAGTTATCGGGCGCTATAAAGAAGCTACTGATATGTCACTTCTCCTTGAGACAGGTAGAACGCATCAGATCAGAGCTCATATGACTTATATCGGTCATCCTCCTGTAGGAGATCCGATCTATTCCGGCAGACGTAACAGTTTCGGCATGGAAGGACAAGCTCTTCACAGTAAATCAATATCTTTCGTTCATCCAAGGACCAAGGAGAAACTTTTCTTTGAAGTAGATCTTCCGGATTACTATAAGGAAGTTCTCAGTAAACTTACCAAGATAACAACGGATTAAGCGAGGTAGTGCTAATGGTTGTAGAAACTATCGACAATTGCCATTCAGAGAAAGTTAGCGTCGGAGACCTTTTTTCGAGAGTTAAAAAGGCCTATGGCGTAGATGTTGACGTTGACGGTGATTCCATTATCGTTAAGGGCGACAATAACCTCATGGTCTTAAGAGCTAAAGAGACCATCGAGGGTCTTTTGATTTTGTCTGAGAAGAGCGATATCGATTCTTGCCTTACTGATTATGTTATCTATCTTGAAAATAACGGCCAGCTTAAAGAGTTCCTGTCATGCGAAGATGAAGTGTTCTTCACGACTTTTTCGGGCAGACCTCTTAAGGCTAAGACATTAGGTCAGAGATTTTATATTGATGCGCTTAAAAGAAGTGAATTAGTTATCTGTAGCGGACCTGCCGGTTCTGGAAAGACTTTCCTTGGCGTTGCGATGGCTGTTAAGGCTTTTCGAAATAAAGAAGTTTCAAGGATCATATTGACCAGACCAGCGGTAGAAGCAGGTGAGAGGTTGGGCTTCTTGCCGGGTGATATCCAGGAGAAGGTAAATCCTTATATGAGACCTATTTATGATGCTCTTACAGCGCTTCTTGGTCAGGAGAATTTCGAAAAGTATTACGATAAAGGACTTATCGAGGTTTCGCCTTTGGCATTTATGAGAGGTCGTAATCTTGATGATGCTTTCGTACTCCTAGATGAGGCACAGAATACTACTGTAGATCAGATGAAGATGTTCTTAACTAGACTAGGTATGAACTGCAAGGCTTGTGTATGTGGTGACTTTACTCAGATTGACTTGCCAAAGGGTCAGATATCGGGCCTGTATGATTGTATGGATGTACTTAAAGGCGTAGATGGTGTATCATTAATTAGTTTAGGAGAAGCGGATATCGTAAGAAATCCGTTGGTTCAGAGGATTGTTCGTGCCTACGCGGTTCGTGATAACAGGAATGATCTTAAAGGAGATATAGATGCGTAAGGGCCTTAGGCGTACTTTATCTGTAATAGTTGCTATTGCGGTGATCATAACGATCATCGTGTCGGTCTTTATTGGTTATATCCCGGTTAAATATGATTATGTTGTCGGTTCTGTAGCAACTTCTGACATATATGCATCCCGTAATGTTATAGATACTTATCAGACTGAGTACGATGCTGTTAAGGCTAAGAATAAGGTTCCTTCAGTTATGCTCAGATCAGAGGAAGAATCTGAAGCTAATATTGAGAGAGTTAAATCATTCTTCCAGCTTGGAAGACAGGCCAGATCCAATCTTGTTAATGACTATGGTACGATCCTGACGGATTACACTCCTGTTCGTGATACATTCATTTCGAATGTTAAGAATACTCTTGATTATGATCTTTCTGAGGAAGATGCAATGAGTTATCTTACGATGAACTACTATGCATTTAATTTCCTTGAAGAAAAAGGTAATTCCACAACTGAGATCATAATGATGGAACTTGTTGATCTTACGAATCTTGATATTCAGCTTAATCATCAGCTTACTGAAGGATTTGAGAAAGAGGAGTCCTTCTCCAATTATTTCGATCTTCTGAAGAGGACATTATCCGGACTTCTTAAGCCTAATGCATCTTATGATGCTGATGCTACCAGTGAAGCTGCCGAGAATGCTTATAATGTCGTTATGGATGATCCTGTTGAGATCCAGAAGGGTACAAAGATCGTATCAACCGGTGAAGTTATTACGGAACATTCATATCAGATCCTTTATGATCTTGAGCTTATCAGAGAGAAGTCATTCGACTATTTCCTTTTGTTTAGAGTTTCATTATATGTATTGGCTGTTTCAGCCATCATGTTCATATTCTTTAAGCTTAAGAAGGAAAGATTCTCTTACGATTTCAGATTGTTCCTTGCCACAGCTATCTTGTTCGTTATTCCGATAGTTGTAGCACTCTATCTGGCTTCTTTCTCGTATCAGGCTGTTATAATCCTGTTCTTTACGACTATCTGTGCTGCATTCTATGGAGTATATGATTCGCTTATCCTTTCTGTATTCCTACTTGTATTTATGTGGCCTATCTATTCGTTCGATTCAGAGATGTTACTGACATCACTTTCTTCAATTGTTGTTTGTGCATCTCTTTCAGGCAAGAGTAAGTCCACTTCCAATTCAGCCGGTCTTATTATCTTCCCAACATTAAGTGCTGTAGGTGTTTCATTCCTCTATAATTTCCTTAACGGAGCTACAAGAGGTGCGTATATCGATTCATTTACCATTACTGCTTTAACTAGTGCAGTATCAGTTGTTGCAGCTATCGGTCTTATGCCTATCTTCGAACTTATCTCAGGATCAGTATCACCGATCAAGCTCATCGATCTTTCGCAGCCTAGTCAGCCGCTTCTTAAGAGATTGTTTATCGAGGCACCAGGTACTTCTCAGCACTCAATGATGGTTGCTAATCTTGCCGATGCTGCTGCTGATTCTATCGGTGCAGATGCTCTCTTGTGTAGGGTTGCTTCCTACTTCCACGATATTGGTAAACTTAATAACCCTAGTTACTTTACTGAGAATCAGAAGGATTACAATCCGCATGATGTTTTAACTCCTCTTGAGAGTGCTGCGATAATCACAGCTCATATCGATGACGGAGTTAAGATGGCACAGAAGAACAGACTTCCTAAGGCTATCATCGATATCATCTCACAGCATCACGGTAATACTTATCCTTCGTATTTCTATAAGAAAGCTATTGATGAAGCTAAGTTTAAAGGACTTCCGGAACCTAATCCGAATGACTTCAGATATAAGGGTGATATCCCTCAGACTAAGGAAGCTGCTATCGTTATGCTGGCTGATACCTGTGAAGCAGCTCTTAAGTCATCTAAGACAACAGATCTTACAGAAGTTGAGACTATTATCCGTAAGCTTATTAAATATAAGATCGATGAAGATCAGCTTATCAATTCGGGACTGTCATTCGATGATCTCGAGAAGATCATTAAAGCTTTCCTGAATATCTATTCCGGACAGTTCCATGAAAGGATCAAGTACCCAGAATGAGAATCAACATCATAAATAATCAGCGTAAGATATCTGATGATACTATCAAGTCTTTAGAACCTATATGGAACAACGTAGTTGAAAAAGCACTTGAAGAAGATATCTTTCCATTTGTCTTATCTAAGAACTCTGAAATCATATACGTTAATCTGACTTTGGTTGGAACAGATAAGATCCGTTCTATGAATAAAGAACACAGGAACATTGACAAGGTAACCGATGTCCTGTCTTTTCCTATGCTCGACATGAAGAACGGTAAGTTTGTATCTGATATCGATACAGGCGATTTCGAATATGATAGTGAAGGCAACAAGGTATTATGTCTTGGAGATATCGTAATCTGTCTTGAAATATGTCAGAAACAGGCTGCTGAGTTTGGTCACAGCTTCGAAAGAGAAGCTGCATTCCTGTTTGCTCATTCATTGCTTCATCTTCTTGGTTTTGACCATATCGAAAAAGAAGACGAATCAGTAATGATCTTCTGGCAGAAAAAGCTTATGTATGATATTGGCATGGCTTTCGATGATGAGATCGAGTTCGTTGATCATAATACTGAAGATAAGATTACTTCTAATATCGCTTTTAATGCCGGATCACATTGTTCACATGTTGGCTATGTTGCGATCCTTGGTCGTCCTAATGTCGGTAAATCAACACTTCTGAATTATATTACCGGAATGAAACTTGCTATTGTTTCTCATAAGCCACAGACTACAAGGACTAATATCAGATCGATATATAACGGTGATGATTCGCAGATCATCTTTGTTGATACTCCTGGCGTACATAATCCGAAATCTGAATTGTCCAAGATCATGGTCGAGAATTCATTTTCAGGCGCTAAGCATGCAGATATAGTCCTTCTTATGGCTGACGGCAGATTTACTGAACCGGCTTCAGTTGAGAAGAAGCTTCTTGAGATGTGTGCAAAGAATAAGAAGAAGGTTATCCTTGCGATCAATAAATCTGATGATATCTCGAAAGAATCACTTCTTCCGACTATCTCTAACTATTCTGCTTTGTATGAATTTGAGGATGTTGTACCGATAAGTGCGAGAACAGGCGATAATATTGATGTCCTTCTTAAGACAATTGAGAACAAGCTTCCTGAAGGTCCTAGACTTTTCGATTCAGAGGTCATGACTACTCAGACAGAAAGAGAGATCGCTGCTGAGCTTATTAGAGAGCAGATACTTCATTATACGAATCAGGAGATACCTCACGGAACAACTGTTGTCGTTGACGATTTTAAAGAGAAGTTCAAGGATAATGCCAAAGATGATTATGACAGAGAAATGGTTGTTATCCATGCTTCGATCATTTGTGAGCGTAAATCTCATAAAGCTATCCTTCTCGGTAAGGACGGTCAGATGATAAAGAGAATAAGCACTAAGGCAAGGATCAATATAGAGAGACTTACAGGTTGTAAGGTCTATCTTGAGTTGTTTGTCAAAGTCAGAGAGGATTGGAAGAATGACGATCTGTACTTGAAGCAGTACGGATACTTTGTCGAGGAGGATGATTAATGGCCTCCGAACCGATCTCTCTTAGAGGTGTTATTCTAACATCCAGGGAATTCAAGGACAAAGACAGGATCATTTCCTTTCTGTCTTCTACGGCCGGCGTTATAGATATCTGCGTAAAGGGAACGGGAAAGCAGGGAAGTAAACTTCAAAGTGCGACGATCCCTTTCGTTGTATGTGATGTTGTCATTTCGATGACGGGATCATTCTATTATCTTAAAGAAGTCTCACTAGTTTATTCTAACTCAGAGATATATCAGAATCTTGAAGCGCTCGTCTGCGCCAATCATATAGGTTCTCTTTTATCATCCTCGTATATTGAACAGACTAACTCCAGAGAGTTCTATGAGCTCTGTGTCTATACTTACTATAAGCTTTCTGAGAAGCCTTCCGATTTTAAGATCATATATAGTGCTTTTAACTGGCGTTTCCTGAACATCCTTGGATTAAACATTCAATATGATCTTTGCTCCGGATGCAGTTCTAAACTTGATTCATATACTTATCTTAGTCTAACTACAGGTGAATCCTACTGTAATCCTTGCTTTCAGAAAAAAGCTTACAATGAATATCTTTTTCCGATGTCTGGAGCAGCGATCAAGGCTTTGAACTATTTCCTTACGGCTGATCTGAAAAAGTTGTTCAGTGTGAATCTTGATAATGAATCACTAGATCAGCTTGTTGATTTCACGACTAAGTATATCGATTCACAACTTGAAGGAACATATGATGAGCTCATAGACCTTCTTAAGAAGATCGGATCTTAAACCTGCCAGTTTTCAGGATATAGTCTAAGGTATTCAGGCTTATCTAGTCTGTCATCGATCAAGAGGATGAAGCCTTCGTCTTCCTCTGTTCTTATAACTCTTCCTGCAGCCTGCAATACTTTCTCCCATCCCGGAAAACGATAGGCGAATGCATATCCGTCACCGAATTTCTCGGAATAGTAATTACATAATATCTCTCTTTCAGGACTTATCTGAGGAATGCCGACTCCAACGATGATAACGCCTTTAAGCTTATCTCCGACAAGATCGATACCTTCACCGAAGTGACCTCCGAGAACAGCGCCTCCGAGAAGGATATTATCTGATGGTTCTTCGAATCTTTTTAAGAATTCTTCTTTCTGATTCGAAGTCATATTTGGAGTCTGAATGATAAATTCGGTTCCGTCCGGTAGTTTCTTTTCGGACGCAGCATAGAACTTGTTCAGGTAATCAAAGGAAGGGAAGAATACCATGTAATTGCCGGTCCTTCCGCTTAATTCTTCAACTATCCTGTCTGTTATATTATTCAGCGTGAACTGTCTTTCCTTATATGTTGTTGAGATCGTAGAGTCGATGATAACTTCCAAGTTTTCAGGAGGGAAAGGTGAAGCTAATTCGAAGTGTCGAACAAAGTCAGTATCCTTTCCGATCAGGACATTACGATAGTACTCATACGGTGTTAATGTCGCAGAGAAGAATATAACAGACATCTTATCTTTGATAAGGTCTTTAAGCTTATTAGAACAGTCAAGGCAAGTTAACTTGATCTTAATTTCGTCAGGCGTCTTTTCGAAACATGTTATATATGAATCATCATAATATTGCTCAAGTACTGTAAGGAAGAATCTTGCTTCGAAAAAGAATTCCAAAGATACTTTACGGATCTCTCCGCTTCCTAATTCATCCAGGAAAGGTGAGAGGTATCTAGCCGTTTTCCATAACAGCTTATAGAGCAATTTAGGAGTCTCTCTAGTTCCTTCGAATCCCTGTGCCATAAGACATTTCTTATCAGGGATGTTCTCAGCCGCAGAAAACGCTGACTGATTAGATGACATGCAGTGATCTATAACATCAAAATATTGATCTAATTGAACGAGGTAATGCTCGATCCTCGGATTCTTACCTTTGATCGCAGTGCGAAGGTTACCGATCAGGGATCTTCTGAATTCAGCGCTGTACATGGTCCTTGATCTGTCTACCATATTGTGAGCCTCATCAACGAGTACAACATTAGAATCATCAGGATCATCAAAAGATCTCATTATATGAACTCTCGGATCGAAAGCGTGATTATAATCGCCGATAACAACATGACAATAGTTCAGCACATCCAAAGCAAGTTCATGCGGACATACATTGTATTTCATCGCTAGTTTACCGATAAGCTCTGGTACGATCTCATCATATTGCAGGGCTTCGTCAATAGCTGGCCTTACGCGACCGTAATATCCGATCGCCATCTTGCAGAACTTAGAATCGCACTTCTCGCCAAATGGGCACATTGACTCTTTAGATGCCAGTAATATCGATCTTAATATAAGACCTTTTTTACGCATATCATTGAGAGCTTTTGAAGCAACTGATCTTGTTGCTGTCTTGGCTGTCAGATAATAAATCTGACTATATTGGCGCTTTACAAGGCCTTTAATAGCAGGGTATAGAACTGATATCGTCTTTCCTGTTCCTGTTGGTGCTTCTACGAATAATACTTCCTTCGAAAGAAGTGAGAACAGAGCGTTCTTCATAAACTGTGACTGACCTGATCTTACGTGATCATATGGGAAAGGTGTATTCTTGATCGATTCCAATGATTCTGTCTCATAATTGATCAGTCTGATCGCGAAATCAGCATATTGTGATGCCACATCATCCAAGAAATCCAGAGCATCATCTCTCTTATATTCGAAAACATTCTCACAATATTCCAATGTTGTTATAGATACATATCGTAAGCTGATCATTACTGATTCAACATCCTCATTTTCGAGCATATATAAAGCAGCATAGATCTTAAGCTGAGCCTCATGTTCATCTCTTCTGAGTTTGTTGTAATCATTCTTGGTTGAGTTAACCGATTTAATCTCAATGATATATTTCTTATCATCCTTTTCGAGAAAAACATCGGCTCTACCTTTAATATTCAGGATAACGGTTCCGATCTCAATACGACCTTTAAGGGAATATTCGGTCTCCATCTGATCTCCGTATGTCTCTTTCAATTTCGAAAAGATCTTTCTGTGAAGTTGAGTTCCTTGAATACCTGAAACAGAATTAAAAGACCCTCCGGAAAGATCTCCGCAGCGGCAAACATACTGTGCTATCGTTGTTACTGAGACATTAAGTTCATTTGGCATAATTTGATTATAACCATATTTGCATTTTGTGGTACAGTAATGTAAAATTACTAAGCCAATAAATGCGGATGTGGCGGAATTGGCAGACGCGCTAGCTTCAGGTGCTAGTTAGAGCAATCTAGTGCAGGTTCAAGTCCTGTCATCCGCACCAATATTAATCAAGCCTCGTATCAATCGATATGAGGTTTTTCTTTTTGTTTATCAAGTAGAAAACAGAGTGAATGTTATAATGGTTTTGGCTAGTTATTATCAATAGGATTGGGAGATATAGAAATGAGTGATTTTTCGATAAATGAGATGCAGGGAATGCAGAAGCAATTGCAAGAGAAATATAAGAACATTTGGGAACCGATCGAACCCGAAACAGGTAAGAATAAGCTTCTTTGGATGATCGGAGAAGTCGGCGAAGTTATAGATATAGTCAAGAAGAACGGCGGAACAAAAGCATCTTCTGATGAAGAATTAAGAAAGCATCTGATCGAGGAAATGGCTGATGTTTTGATGTATTACAACGACGTTATGCTTTGCTACGATATTTCATCTGATGAATTAAAAGATGCTTATGTCAGCAAGTTTGAAAAGAACATGATGCGCTGGTAACGATTAGGGAAGGAAGATCATGATACTTATATTTGACTATTTCGAAACTCTACTTAGCAGTAAGAGCATTGATTTTAATCGTGGCCTTAAGGAGTTCTGGAATAGTTATTACAAAGATAAATGCGAGTTTGATGAAATGAAACTATACGGAGAGGAGTTATTTAAGGTTCTCCTTTCTAAACATGCAGTTGGTGAAGAATATCCTTTCGTAAAAATGGAGTTACCACTGTTTGCAAAGAAATTTGGTGGAAACAAATTATCCATGGATGCATCAGAAGAAGCTGATTTTCTGATGCTCTGTAATGATTTTGAACTGGATGCAAGTATGGAAAGCGTACTTAAAGAATGTCATAATAAGGGCATTCCGATGTATGTTTTGTCCAATAGCGGATTTCGTGATGAAGCACTTACTGAGGTGCTTGATCGTTTCAGAATCGGAAAGTACTTTATCAAACTATGGTCCAGTGCTAATTTCGGTAGGATCAAACCATGTAAAGAATTCTTTGAACTTGCAATTCAAACTGCCTTAACCGATAATCCTTCCGAAAACAGGGATAATATTATCTTTGTTGGCGATATATATGAGACGGATGTTATCGGTGCTCATAATTCTGGAATCAGATCAGCTTGGCTAAACAAAAAGAAAGAGATTGATAAAGCAGGATTAGCCACATATAACTGCACATCAACAGATCAGTTATTTGAAGTTATAAATTTGAATGATTAGAAATGAAAGAGGTATATATGATTACAACAAAACAATTTCAATTACTTACAGATATAGAACTTGTATGGAAACTTATGACGGATGTTTATACTCCTGATGAGTGTAACGGTCCGGCAGCTCCGTTTTTCGAGTATGCGGTTACTTCACCATGGGTTGATCGTGACTATTTTCGTCTGAACCGTTTCTGGATGGATGGTGATCTTCCTGTAGGTTTTGTATTTTACGAACAGCCGGTTACATCACTGTTTTTTGTGCTTCGTCCTGGATATGAGTATCTTGCATCAGATATGATCGAATATGCGATGACTGGATATCCGAAGTTTGAAGATCCGCTTGAATTGGTTTTCTTGAGCGGTCAGAAGGCATTGATCGAAGAAGCTCAGAAACGAGGCTTTAAACTTGTATACGAAGAGTCAGATAATCTTTTTGATTTTAGTCAGGGTAAGCTTGATTATCCTCTTCCTGAAGGTTATCACTTTGTTGATGCTGAGACTTCAGATCCTCTTAAGACAGCTAAATGTCTTTGGGACGCATTTAACAGTGCTTATTTCGGAGAGTTTAAGGACTGGGATGTTCCGACTAAGAACGGTGGTATAAGTCCACACGAGTTATATCAGAATGTTTTCGGTGCATCTGTTTCGCCATCACCTCATGCAACATATCAGTATACAGTCATCATTGCTGATGAGAATGAAGATTATGTTTGTTTCTCCGGAATGTGGTGGGTACCTGAGAATAATCTTGCATATATGGAACCTCTGGGAACAGTTCCAGCTCATCAGGGCAAAGGTCTTGGTGCAGCTGCTTTGTCACGCCATGACAATGTACTTAGACCACTTGGTGCTAAGTATATGACAGGTGGTGGAAGCGAATTTTACAAGAAGATAGGATATCAGAGAGAGATCAAGTACCTTTATTTTCAAAAGGACTGATATTTAAGATCATTCATCCTTAAAACCAGGATTGAAGTTTCTTAATACTTCTTTGACTTCAGGGAGAGAGTCGATAAAGACTTCTACGCATTTAGGATCAAACTGTGTTCCTATTCCTTCTTTGATTATCTCTATCGATTTATCAAGAGAGAACGCAGGCTTATATACACGTGGTGATGTAAGAGCATCAAAGACGTCAGCTACTGCCATGATCCTTGCAGATAATGGTATGTCATTATCATGAAGTTGTTCAGGATATCCTTTTCCGTCCCAGCGTTCATGATGGTAGGCAACCATATTGCGTGCTTCGCGAAGGTAACTTCCGCCTTCAATGGTGCTTATCGCTTTATCGATTATCTGTTTTCCTGATTCAGAATGCGTCTTCATTATCTCGAATTCTTCCTCAGTAAGCTTGCCAGGTTTGTTTAATATAGCGTCAGGGATCTTGATCTTACCAACATCGTGAAGTGGAGCAGACCTTATAACATCTTCGATATACTCAGGTGTAAGAATATCTTGGTAGTAACCCTTTTTCTTAAGTCCTTCAAGGATTATTCGAACATATTCAGCTGTTTTCTGAATATGGGCACCTGTATCGGAATCGCGAGTTTCTACCATATCTGACATCAGTACCATAAGACCATTTTGCATCTTCATGGTGTTTTCAGTATATTGGCGAATGTCACGGAGTTGTTTTGCCATATCTGATTCCATTCGGCTGATCGTAGTATAAAGATCTCCAACTTCGTTTTTGGATCGAATATCAACTTGTTCGAGCTTATTAACGCTCTCGTCCATGGCTTTCTGATCACCAATATTCTTTATGAAATCATTAGCTGCATCTGTCACACTGGTAATAGGGTAGATGAGTGAGAATTCGATCTTAGCTAGATAGACTATGATGGTTATGATCGTAAAGATCGAAACGAAGATAAGGATAGACCTGACATATACAAACATCTCAGATTTTATGTCAGCTATATCAATCTCTACGCATAGAAGTCCAACAGGATTACCATTACTGTCGAATATGACTTTGTAGCCGTTAAGCATGTCGCCATATGAATCGGAATGTCCTTGTAAGACTGCACTTTCTTTTTGGCTGTTCTTTATAGCATTTTGGAGAATGAGTAATGTATCATCCTCAAAACTTCCTTCTTCACAAGGTTTTCCAAGGTAAGTATATTGGCCGCCGTTTGCAAGTTCTTCAGCAGTCTTTGTATTAACAGCATACGTTAGACTGTGGATGTCATTTATATCATCAAAATAGACTGCATACAGATATTCGATTTCAGAGTTTTCCTTGACTTTGTTTAAGTGTTCTCGCATTTCTTCATATCCTTCAGACATCTCGCGAGAATCTATCATGTCGCCGAATGAATAGTCTTCAGCAAAAATATACGCATTATCGAGAACAGTTAGGGCATACTTCTCATAGTTCTTGGTAACATTCTTTTTGAAAAGGTGATAACCGATCAATACGACTGATAACGTGAGAATCAAGATCGCAATAACCGAATATAAAGCTGCAACAATCTTTATGCTTAAGCCCCTGCGTTGCTTCTTTTTCAAGATATTCACCCCAAAACACTTAATAACTTGCCGTACGTTTGCCCCCATACAAAATAATTGTAACATATAAATTATTAATGATTTTTAAACAAAATATGACGAACTCTGAAATCATTCACTATAACAGCATCAGGTGTTTATATTGTGATAAGATTTAAATGAATATTAGATATAGTAGGGAAGGATACAGGTGGTATATGTACGGTGCAGTTTTTGGAGATATAATCGGTTCTTATTATGAATGGCATAACAAAAAGAGTGAGGATATTGATCTTTTTCCTTCTGAAGCACACTTTACGGATGATACAGTCTTAACAGCTGCTATCGCTGACAGTATTCTTCATATGGAAGATAATTCTCCTCGAAAATGCTATGCAAATCACATAAAAGCGTATTACAAACGTTATCCAAATGCCGGATTTGGAACTATGTTCAGAGAGTGGGCAGAATCAGATCATCTAAGTGTTCAGCGAAGTTATGGTAATGGAGCTGCTATGAGAGTTTCAGCCATTAGCTGGGCTTTCGATGATGAAAAAGAGATCTTGCATCAGGTTAAGGAGAGTTGCCATTATACTCATAATCATCGTGAGGCTATAAGATGTGCACAGGCTGTTGCAATAGCTGTTTATCTTGCTCGAAAAGACGCAACAAAAGAAGAGATCAAGTTAAAAATGGAATCCGATTTCAAGATGAGATTTTTTCCTCTTGATGATATTCGTGAGTCTTATGAATTTGACAGTCGTTCTGATTATTCTGTTCCTCCTGCTATAGAAGCTTTTTTCGAAAGCGACGATTATGAGTCAGCTATTAGGAAAGCAATATCAATAGGTGGCGACAGCGACACTATCGCAGCAATTGCCGGTGGCATAGCAGAAGCATTCTATGGAGTAATTCCTGATCATATCAGAACTAAAGGCAGATTGATCTTAGATAGCGGACTAAAGCGAGTACTCGATGAGTTTGAGAAGAAATATTGCAATTGAAGAGATTTTAAAAAAGTGAAGTTAGTACTCAGCATATGCGATCATCCCTGATTTTGGTGTAACAGATACCTTTGATCTTGATATCATTTTCGATGATGATTTCTGGAAAACTACTGATATTAAGATAGGGGACAGATTAACTATAGATTTTAGCATCATAAATAAATGTATAGGGATCAGGGAAGTCGAAGTGATCGATATTCGTAAAGATATTCCTATCAATCATCTTCAAAACAAAAAATCTCACAATATTGAATAGTTTTATTTATATTTTGTTATTTATTTTACCTTCGCTGTGATAGAATCCTTACTGTCATGATAAATTCATGGCACAGTTTTACGACTGACAAAAGGAAGGTAAGAAGAATGAAACAACTTTTAAAGTGTTTCGCTGCGCTTTTTTGTGCAGTGATTGTTTTTTCGAGTTTTAATACTCTTCGCGTAGATGCAGCTACAGATGGTATTCCGATCGATAAAGATCATTTCCCGGATGCTATATTAAGATCTCTTCTGGCAAGTTCAACCTATAACAAGGATGGAAACAATTATCTTAATGATTATGAGCTTAAGCGCATTAAGAATCTCCATTGTGAACACATGGGAATTTCAACTCTTGAAGGTATCGAATACCTTAAATATATGGAAGGACTTTGGTGTCGAGACAACAATCTGTCTACATTAGATGTTTCAAAAAACGAAGCTATAGTTGGTGTTTGGTGCTCTGAAAATAAGAAGATACAATATTTGGATTTTTCGAAAAACAAGAACCTTCAGTGGGTATATTGCTTCGATTGTGATCTCAGAGGACTTAATATCAGTTCTAATACTGAATTGGGATATCTCGAATGTAATTCTAACCCTAATCTTAAAGAACTTAATCTTAAAGGTAATCCGAAGCTTGAGCATTTATTTGCCAGCAA
The DNA here is from genome assembly GCA_017649745.1 of Clostridiales bacterium. The sequence goes on from JAGCGE010000296.1 coordinate 18,349, forward strand.
ATGCGGACTTAAAAAACTTGATCTTTCAGGTAATCCGCTTCTAAGCGAAGTTAATTGTACTCATAATGATCTCGAGTACTTGGATGTTTCCAAGAATACAAGACTTAAAAGACTTGATATCTGGTACAATAAGAGACTTACAAGCGTTGATATTACGAACTTAAAAGAATTAGAATATTTCAATTGTGCTTGGAATAACATGCCAAAGATCGATGTAACCAAGAATCCTGAGCTTGCAGAACTTGTCTGCAGCCATAATGAAGTTACAGAACTTGATCTTTCTCATAACCCGAAACTCGCATTCCTTGTGTGTGATTGTAATACTAAACTTAAGAAACTCGATCTTTCGCATAATCCTAAGCTTTATTATCTTTATGCATATGGTCTTTCTTTGATCGATACCATTGATATCAGTAAGAATAGCCGACTTTGCAAGGTATATAACGAAGGTGTTTATCATCATGATGATAATATCGGTAGAGTATGGGATAAAGAAATAAATTATGGCGGAAGTGGAGATCCATTTGATCAGCTGTTGCATACTGTTGCTTTCGATGACGGTACTAAGATCATCGGAACTTATAACGGTACCAATGATGTTCCTGATTGCTATCTTGATTTTAATGACGGCTTTTCAGGGTCTGAGCGTTTTGCTACAAGACAGGAAGCTATCTGGCTTCTTTACGAGATGGCAGGAGCACCTGCTGTAAGCGGTTCTTCAACTTTTACTGATGTAGATCCTAATTCAGCTTTTGCTGATGCTATCAAGTGGGGTCAGGATAATAAGATCTGTTTGGGTTATCCGAGGATCTGTGACGATACATTCTGCGGTAATGAATTGATCAACAGAGAAGACTTTGCACTTATGGCTCATAGATATGCTAAGACTATGGGTTTTGGTACTTCGTTTGACTATGGCAGAACTGACTGGCTCAAAGATTTCTCGGCTATTGATTTCTATGGTTGGGGTGCTTTTACATGGGCTATCCAGTTCGAGGTATTGTTGAAAAAAGATGGTGGTACGATGGGATATCCTCACGGCAGAATGACTTGGGATGAACTTGAGGCAGGATGTAATAAGATATTCCATTTGGATGAGGCAGCTTCATATGCTGACAGAGTTTCTAATGGTAAAGTATGGGCACCACCGAAGGATGGAGAGCCTGCAAAGCCTAGAACACCAGTTCCAACTAGTGGTTCAACTACCGGATCAAATAATGGCTCAACTACAGGTTCATTTACACTTTCACCTGAGGCAGCTCAGAAGTTCGGTGATTTTGTAGAACGTCTCTATGTTGTAGCTCTTAATCGTCCATCTGAAAAAGAGGGTAAAGATTATTGGTTAGAGCTTGTTGGTAATGGAACATTAACAGGTGCTGATTGTGCTCGTTTCTTCTTAACTAGTCAGGAGTTTAAGGACAGGGGATTAAGTGATGAGGAATTCCTGAAGGTTCTTTACACAACATTCTTCGATCGGAATGCAGCTGATGATCCGGATGGTTTTAACTTCTGGCTCAATAGCCTTAAGACAGTAGGTAAAGATACTGTTGTTGAAGGTTTCATCAACTCACCTGAGTGGTGCAATATTTGTGCTGAATTCGGTATCAGATCAGGAGCTCCTACAGCTAAGGCTACTAAGGCATCATCAAATGCTACAGCCTTTGCTACAAGACTTTATACTGAATGTCTTGGTCGTGAGCCTGAGCAGGCAGGACTTGATTACTGGAGTCTTGGACTTACTAATCAGGAACTTACCGGATCACAGGCAGCTCATGAGTTCTTCTACTGTAAGGAGTTTAATGACCACGGATTCAGTAATGAGGAACTTCTTACAAGAATGTATAAGACATTCATGGGAAGAGATCCTGATGCAGAAGGACTTAAGTACTGGCTAGACAATATGAATAATGGTATGACTAAAGACCAGGTATTCTACAGTTTTGTTCAGTCACAAGAGTTTACCGGTATCTGCGCTAGTTACGCGATCATCAGATAAACACGCGTGTTTGCTTGACTTTTCGCGGCGGCATAGGTACAATCGGTCTAGCGATGAAGGTGCGTAAGTAGTCTTTTTATGACAGGAAAAGAGAGTCGTGTCACCGGCTGAAAGCACGACCCCGGGGTACTAAGATGAATTTCAACACTGGAGCGTTCTGTGAAAACGGTTATTCTGATTAAGCAGATGCACGCGCAGCATTATGGCGCGATCAAGTGCGGGAAGCTAAGGCTTTTCGAACATGGGTGGTACCGCGAAGGTGCGATATATAAGCGAATTCGTCCCATGGCAATGAAATGTTGCCATGGGATTTTTGTATTTCTAAGGCGATGAATCAGTAGGAGGAAAAAATGGCTGAACTTAGCGAAATGAACGAGAAGTTATCTGAGATCAGAAGTCAGATCGAGAAAGATCTCAAAGAGATCAGCAGTTCTAAGGGTGTCTATGAGTACAAGAAGAGTGTAATGGACTCCAAAGAAGGTAAGATCGGATCTCTCATGAAAGAAATGGGTAAGATCCCTAAAGAACAGAAAGCCGATTACGGTAAGATGGTCAACGAGATCAAGAATTGGGCGCAGGAGAAGTTCGATGCGCTTGATGCTGAGTTTAAGGCACAGGAGCAGAAAGCTCGCTATGAGGCTGAAACTATCGATGTAACTCTTCCTGAGAAGAAGCAGAAGAAGGGTAACCTTCATCCTAATACTCAGGTAAGAAATCAGATCGTAGATATCTTCGGATCTATGGGATTCCAGATCTATGAAGGAAATGAGATCGAGACTGATTACTATAACTTCACGGCCCTCAATATCCCTCAGGATCACCCTGCAAGAGACATGCAGGATACTTTCTACTTAAGCCCTGAGTTCTTATTGCGTACTCAGACTTCTGCAGGACAGATCCATGTTATGGAAGCTCAGCAGCCACCGATCAAGATCATCTCACCAGGTAAAGTTTTCCGTTCTGATGATGATGCTACACATTCTCCAATGTTCTCACAGATGGAGGGTCTTGTAGTTGATAAGGGAATCACTCTTTGTGACCTTCAGGGTATGCTCGATGTTTTCGTAAAGAAGATCTTCGGCGAAGAGACAAGAACACGTCTTCGTCCTTCATACTTCCCATTCACAGAGCCTTCTGTTGAAGTAGATGTTAGCTGCTTCCAGTGCGGTGGTAAGGGCTGTCAGCTCTGTACGGGAACAGGCTGGATCGAAGTTCTCGGTGCAGGTGTTGTTAACAAGA
>JAGCGE010000029.1 GCA_017649745.1 Clostridiales bacterium
CCACCGTGAATAAAGTGTTTGTCATTATCGGTGAGGTCTTAGGAATCATCGGCCTTCTGCTTGCAGTAAGGGTCTTCTGCGCTTTGACTTCAGGCAAGCGCGTCTATACGGAGAAGGTCAATGCGACCTGCATCGGCTACGCAAGATATGTCGAGTATGATAATGACGAGCCAGGAAGAGTGGGCCGCCACGTTCAATCAACGGGGAGCATGCATCCGTTCGTATCACCTGTTTTCGAATATAACTATGAAGGTGAGGACTACATAAGTGTCTATGATGATTTCAGAAGAGGCGCTGATTCTGATGTCCTCATGGGACCGACGGTCATAAACATCTCTCCGAAAAATCCGGAGGGTGTCTATAACTCAAAGCCTGCAGATGTAGGCATTCAGATCGTCTGCGCGATAATGATGCTCGTATTCTCCGGTATTATGATCCTCATGGTAACAAGCGGCTATACATCTAATTTCAAGGAGACCGGAGACGGTTCCTATGTCATCACGAGTACAAGTGAGACCTCTTCGAAAAATATCCTCCGCGACGAGATGATCAAATACGACGGTGACTGGTATATCGAGAAAGTTACGATAACCTCTATCGAGAGGCTTTCTAACGGTGATATATACACCTTTTACGAGGATGGATTCAGTCTGAGTAAAGATAACGAGACAGGTATCTATAATGAAGGTCAGGAACTGTATGCTCTGTACTATATCGATGAGAAAGCTCTGGATGACGGACAATACTATAAAGTCGTTATAACGCTCGTTGATCCTGAGGAATATGACTATCAGGGAAGTCACGGTGCTTGGGAGTGATACCCACTAGATTATAGTCCCTTTACGGAAGAAAAGTGCACAAAAATGTTTGTGCAACCTGATTAGCACTCTCGCGTTGACAGTGCTAATTGCAGGACTATAATGAAGCCATAACAAAGGAACGAAGATCAGATATAAGACCTCCGCCCCAATGCTAAATCAACTTATGATTGGAGGAATGATTTATGTTGATGCCTAGCATTTTTGGAGAGATTTTATTTGATGATTGGATGTTCGGATTTCCGACAAGAGAGTTCGACAACATCGACCGTAAGCTTTACGGCAAGAACGCCAAGCACGTCATGCAGACTGATGTCCGCGAGACAGACGACAGCTATGAGCTCGAGATAGACCTTCCGGGATTTAAGAAAGATCAGATCGACTGTAAGCTCGAGAACGGTTACATGACCATCAGTGCTTCTAAGGGGCACGATGAAGAGAAGAAAGACAAGAAGGGCAAGATCATCAGGAGTGAACGCTACTCAGGCTCTATGCAGAGGAGCTTCTACGTTGGTGATCAGATTAAGACCGAAGACATTCAGGCCAAGTTCGAGGACGGCGTCTTGAGGCTCACGATACCTCGTCAGGCACCGGCACTACCGGGTTCAGGTCACATAGCTATTGCAGGATAATTACTTACTCCGTTTCCATAAAGTCCGCAAGGAGGGCTGTTCCGCATTACGCGGAGCAGCCCTCTGTTTATTGCTGTCAAAATTATTCGTAAAATATTGCGTAAAATATATCGCGCTAATATAATAAAAGAAAAACATAAAGGAAGTGAGCACTATGGCAAATATAAGTCCGGTTTCAGATCTTCGTAATTACAATACCGTTTTGGATAAAGTATCAGTGGGATCCCCTGTTTACCTGACTGTGAACGGGAGAGGTCGATATACCATCAGAGATATAAAGGAAGATGAGGACTTCGAGAAGACAAAAGCCATGCTCCGCCTAATGTGCGAATTAAATGCAGGTCGTCATTCCGGAGAAGAGAAGGGATATGTATCGATAGATGACGTTCGTGAACATTTTAGGAGCAAAGAGCAATGAAATATATGATCAAGTTCTCTAAGTATGCTCTTCTTGATCTCGATCATGTATGGGACGATGTCTTAGCTGTTTCAGGCAATTCTGCTATTGCGTATAAATATATAGATGATCTGTTATCACAAATAGAAAAGAAAAAAGATTTCCCCATGTCAGGTTCTCCTCTGTATTACGAGGATATGTTCACGGGTTACCATTATTTTGCTTTTAAAGCCTATTTGGTCTTTTATCGTATTGATAGCGAGACTATGCTGATAGACAGAGTATTGTGTAGCAGAAGTGATTACTTGAGAGTCCTTGGCTTTGGCGAAGATAAGGAATAGAAAGCGTCAGATTGAAAGACAAATTGAAAAAAGTAATTATATAGCTATAATGAATTCATGGGATTTATGCCCCAAACACTATCTAACGCATTATTGGAGTACGCATGCAGAAAAGCGGCACTGTACGTTCTAAACATATAGATTTCATATTGCTTGACCTTCTTAGCATAGAGCTCGCTTTTGCGACCGCTATTGCTATTTGGTTTAAGCGTGTTTCATATAATCTCGAATTCTACTGGAAGATCGATCTTGCTATCGTAGCGATCTATGTAGTACTGATGCTCTTCGGAAGTTTTCACAGCAGCATCTTGAAAAGAGGCTTCCTTAAGGAGTTTTGGCAGACTCTCATCGCGAATGTGGAAGTGATCTTAGGTGTTATCGGTGTACTGTTCGTGTTTAAAGAGAGTGCTACATATTCCCGAATGGTCTTCGGTATGTTCTTTGTTCTGAGCAATATCTATATGTATACTTTCAGGTGTATCCGTAAAGCCGTGATCCAGAAGAATTTCAGGAACGGTAAGATCAATTCGAATGTCATAGTCGTTACTCATAAAGATACTGTTGATGATTTCCTTAACGCATTGATGGCTGATAACAACGGACTTTTGACTTTTGTTGGCGTTATCCTTCTTGACGAATGTGACGACAAGGAAGTCGGTCGTATACCTGTCATCAAGATGAAGGACAGTTTTGATTTCATTAAGGAGAACGCCGTTAACGAAGTATATATCCTTGCTCATGGTGACGAGAATGGTAAGCTTTCTGAGCAGTTCCTCAACATGGGTATAACTGTTCATATCGGTCTTAACATGGAAATGGCGAGCCTTCCTAACATCCAGATGGAGCAGAAGGGCCAGTATTCCGTGCTCACTGCAGCGATCAACAGAGGAACTTTCGGTGAACTCTTTATCAAGCGAGTTTTCGATATATTCATGTCGATCTTCGGTATCATGTTCACGGGTCTTTTATTCCTGATCTTTGCTCCTATCATCAAGATCCAGTCACCGGGTCCTGTATTTTTCGCGCAGAAGCGTGTAGGTAAGAACGGTAAGATCTTCAAGATGTACAAGTTCCGTTCCATGTATATGGACGCTGAAGAGCGCAAGAAGGAGCTTATGGCTCAGAATCAGATGAACGGTCTCATGTTCAAGATGGATAACGATCCTCGTATCTTCCCTATAGGTAAGTTTATCCGTAAGACAAGTATCGATGAGTTCCCTCAGTTCATCAACATCTTTAAGGGTGATATGTCCCTGGTCGGAACAAGACCTCCTACGCTAGATGAATATGAGCAGTATGATCCTCATCACTTGAGTCGTCTTGCTATAAAGCCGGGTCTTACAGGTATGTGGCAGGTATCAGGAAGGTCTGAGATCACTGATTTTGAAGAGATCGTCAGACTTGATAACGAATACATAAGGAACTTTTCACTCGGACTTGATCTTAAGATCTTTGTTAAGACTTTTGTTGCTGTTTTGGCTCGTAAGGGTTCTAAGTAATCTGAAATTGAGTGAATTTCGCTGATTTTTCAAAAGCGTATATTAAAAATTTGCTCTCTATATTATAATTATTTAGATTACAGATTGATCCTAGGAGATTTATGACAATGTACCAGGCCAAAGGGCGCGATTGTTTTTACTATATACTCAGACGTTGGAAGAGCATTATCGCATTAGCATTAATAGCAGCATTTCTTATGTGTGGACTTGATGTATTCAAGACACTGAGACGCTGGAATAACGATAAGAAGCAGTGTGAGAAAGATGCCATTGCATATGAAGAAGCATGGAACATCGCTCATGACAAAGAAGTAGCCTATGATGTAGATATAAAGAAGGATCAGGATGAGATCGATCTTATCGAAGATAACCCTATCTACTACTATGACAGAGATACGATCGGAAGTGCTTCGGTATTTCTCCAGTATGAGACAGTTCCGCTCGAAAACGGTGAAGCAAGACCATTCCCTGCAGGACTTATCAGTCTTTACACAAACGCATTAACAGATATTACGGACTGGGATGCAGTAGGTAAGAAGGGCGGTCTTGAAGGTAAATATGCATTCTCGCTTTTCACTTTTACTGTAGATAACGCAGGTCATATCCTTTATCTTAAGATCTTTGGTGAAGATCAAGATAAGGCTGTAGCAATGCTTGATGAGATCCTTGTTCAGCTCGATGAATATTCAAAGACTCTCGATAAGGATACAAGAAGCGCTTATACAGTTTCTGAAGTTAATAAGCTTGGCAAGACAGGTAAGGATGATACATTTAATGCCATCCAGGATACACTTAAGAACAGAGCTCGTGACTTAAGAAATGACATCGTGAACTTGAATAATGTTAAGGGCGAGATCGAGTATCCTTCTGAACCTCCAACGATGCCATCTACATTTGATGTTATTAAGAGTTTTATCAAGTTCTTCGGATTTGGATTTGTTGCCGGTGCAGGAGCGTTGATCGCACTTTACTATATTCTGTTCTATCTTAACGGTAAGGTTAATTCTGAAGATGAATTTGAGTTCTATACAGGAATCGGAGCTATGGCATATGATTCACGTAAGAAGGGCGGTATCGACAGACTTATCGCTAAGAAAGAGACAAGAGGACTTCTTTATGCTCAGGATGATGCAGTAATTAGAACACTTTCTAATATCAAGATGTCGAATCCTGAAGCAGTAAAGATCATGTTTACAGGCATTGATTCAGATAAGCAGGTCAATGCGATCAAGAAGAGCCTCGAGAAGGCTGCTAACCTTGGTCTTCAGTTTGGTCTTGAGAAGAATATCCTTTCCAATAAAGAAGCATATGATCATCTTAAGTTTTATGATGCAGTAGTCTTGGTAGAGAAACTTGATAAAGTGAGCAGTACTGTTATCAAGAAGGAGATCGAACAGATTGAGATCGCAGGCAAGAAGGTTGTCGGTACTCTGGTGATCAGATAATAATCTTCGATCTAGTTTTACAGCAAAGAAAGAGGGCTATCTCAATCGATTTGAGATAGCCCTTAGTGTTCTTATATACTTATCTGCTTATTGCATAACTTGCACAGATCTCAGTGAATTCCTTTGAAGCTACAAAGCTGTTGAATACCTGATCTTTGGTCATGCCGTTGTTCATATTATTAAGCCAGTAGTTAAGTCCTTCATCATCAGGATCTCTTCCCATGAATGTCTTGTACATTCTCGTAATAAGTTCCTTGTTACTATAGTTATGATCGATAAACTCCTTACAGTAGAAGAACTCATGAGCTGCCTGAGAACCTGTAAGTTCAAGGTTGGTAAGACCTAAGCTCCAATAGTTAAGTCCGCCTTCTTCAGGGTCACGGCCTAAGCACTCTGTGTAAAGTCTTGTAGCAAAAGCGGTTGCATTCTTTGATGCTGATGTTGCTTTAGCTGTAGTTGCTCCGCTCTTAACTCCGTATGTTGCACAGATATTGCACCACTCAGGTGAATTAATGAAGCCTTCTACGACTGCATCAGGACCGATCGTATTAAGACTGTTGAGCCAGAAGTTAAATCCTTCAGGATCCTTCTCTGCATCACGATCGAAGAATGTCTTATAGAGTACTTTAAGGAAATCTTCATTGCTTAATCCTCTGCCTTTGAACTCAGGGCTTGTTAAGAATGAACGAGCCGCATCTGCTCCTGAAAGAGTTCCGTTACCAACTAACTCGCACCAGTAGTCCTTACCACCTTTTTCGGAAGGACGATTAAGAGCTACTACATAAAGGCGCTCGACAAAATCTTCAAATGTTGATTCCTTGGCAGGTGTCTGTGTCGGATTTGTAGTAGGGTTAGTAGTAGGGTTGGTAGTAGGATTGGTTGAAGGAGTTGTAGTAGTAGGAGCCGGAGTTACAGGTTCCTTGTCTGCGTCTGGTGTAATGGTTATGTTCTTGCAACTATCAGTAGTGCGGACCTTGTACTTCCAGACAGGAATATCGCTGAAAGTGTTGTTAGAGATTGTTGCGGTATCAACATTATCAAGATACATACCGTGGAATCCTGTACCTGATATGTCATTCTTGTTGATGATAAGGTTCTTGCAACCTGTAAAGAGCATTCCTCCCCTAGGAGTATCAGAGATCTTATTGTTTTCGAAAGTTCCTGTAGAATCTCCTGTCTGGATAGGGTAATCTGACGTGCTCTTGATAGTATTATTGGAGACAGTAACAGTTGAATTCTCGAAGATCTGTACTCCGTTATTTCCACCGC
>JAGCGE010000297.1 GCA_017649745.1 Clostridiales bacterium
AGGCGTACACATACAGTAACCTCCGCCGGGAACTACAAGGATGATGATATCCGATGTTTTAGTTGCCTTATATCCTCTGATATTGGGCATAAATCCGTAAGATGCCCTGTAATTATATTCTCCGTCTTTCCAAATGTCGGTCCTATTCATATTTTCCTCCGTGATCGGTTTTATGTATTCTAACACGTTTTAACTATTAATTATTATATGTGCTAAAATACTGTTATAACATTAGTGTAGTTTAAGATGGATTCGGGAGAATCATTTAATGACAATTAGAAGAAATATTACTAAGATCTTAACCGTATTAATCTGTTCCGTTTTTCTTATAGCATTGATCCCGCCTAAGAAGGTCAACGCTTCTGTTTCAGGAACGCTCCATGCACTCGGAATGGATTTCGATTATACATATAGCGATACATACTTCGGAAACGATTCCGGAGAATTCCTCGCTCCGCTTGCTGATGTATCTCTCGTCTCCTCTATCGCTTCATGCGATGCTGAGACAATGACGCAGTATTATAACAATCTCGGTTTTTCTGCCGTGACGGTCAATGAAGCATATTCTGATAACACCAATTCCAATAAAGTCGGTCTTGTCTGTGCGAAAAAAGATATCAATCTTAACGGTGAAGCATTCACTCTCATCGGACTTACTGTAAGAGGAGTCAATTACGGTGTTGAGTGGGCTGATAACTTTAATCTCGGTTCAACAGGTAATCATCAGGGATTCGAGAGCAATTCCACGAAGGCTCTTGAATTTGTAAAACAATACCTTTCAGACCAGGGACTTACCGGCAAAGACAACCTGAAGATCTGGATCCAGGGTTACAGCCGAGGCGGAGCTATCTCATATATGACAGCCAGAAAGATAATGGATAATAACATCCTTAAGTCTGACGATGACCTCTATGTTTATACTTTCAGCGCACCAAGAGGCGTTGTTGACGATTGGGAATGCGACGGTATCCACAATATCGTAAACGATATGGATTTTATCCAGAGAATGGCTCCGGAGATATGGGGATTCAAAAGATACGGTGAAACGATCACCTTGGGAAATCCGATAAGAGTAGGTTTTCTCGTTAATCCTGATAAGAGCAGCAAGAAAGCATTATATGCTTCCAGCACTTTTTCAGTAAGAAAGTTCGATTTAAAGAACGTTGCTAAAGGTGGCGATATTTTCGAGACACAAGGTGACGAACAGTATGATGTTGTCGCTTTCTATGATAAATTGATCTTCTTTATGCAGAACGGAAATGCTAAAGACGAAGTCAATAACAAGCGCATAAAGAAAGGTTTATCTGATATTCCAGCACTTACGAGCAGAGAAGTCTATGCCACAAATTATCAAGATGCCATCATGTATCTCTTTATGGTCATTTATTCGGATAGCGGTGTTGGCGTCGAAGGTTTCGCATCCGACTTCAGCGGCATGGTATATGACTTTATCGACGAAGCATTCGATATCAAACAGGATTATCCGAAGTCACTTAAAACATTTAAAGAGTTGATCGACACAGAAGACAGCACAGTTGCTTACGATGAGCAAAAGTGCCTCACCTTGCTTCAGTTGTTCGGAAAGTTCTTCAGGCTCGATTCCGGTGCAAGCAATGTGATCGGAGCAGCTATGTCTGACTTTACGATGATGTCTACGATGTTCGGTAACCTCGATTACATCGCATACGGACATTACCAGAATGTTGTTCTCGCATGGCTTCGAGACTATGACAAGAGTATTTATTGCAATATCGATATCCAATGTGAAGGAATAACCAAGGACAGCATCCCTACCCTTACTGGTGAATGCACAACAGCCGTAGGAACAAATGTCGATCTTAAGGCAGACTATGATTCTAACGTATATGAATTCACAGGCTGGTACGATCAGAATAACACGCTACTTTCAGCGGATAAGGATTTTGTCTTGACCGCTTATACAAATGAGACTATCTATGCCAGATTCGAGCTTCTTCCTGAACCAACTCCTACTTCTGAACCTGAACCTACAGAGAAGGTCGTTGCGGAGAAAAAGGCTGAGAAAAAGACAAGGACATCGACCAAGAAGAAGTCTAATGTCCCTGTAATCATCGGAATATGTTCAGGATCTGTCGTACTTGCAGGATTAGTTGCTGCAGGAGTAGTGATCCTTCTCAAGAAGAAAAAGAAGCAGTGATCATTTTCCTTCTTTCTTTGGTCCTCTTGGGCCTCCAGGACCTCCTGGACCTCCCTGCTTTGGAAAACCAACAGCTCTTGCAACGAGCGGAGCAAGGATAATGGAGAAAAGATAGCTCAAAATAAGTGTAGGAATAAGTAGCTGAATAAATCCCTTAATCCACATTATCGGAAGAGGCGGAAGAGTTGCAAGCGCTTCAGCCGGAAGTTTGCTTCTTGCCATCTTTACCCCTAAAAAGCTTAATGCCAAACTGATGATAAATGTATTACCAATTGCCATCGGAATACCGTTGATCAGGATGAACTTAAAGCTAGGCGGATTCGCATGTGCTTTCCTGGCCATTGCATTACCGATCTTTCCAAGAGGAATCACAAAAGCTATCACTAATCCCATCACTGTCGAGATACCTACATTAGTAAGATAAAAACCGATAATACTTGAAGATTGCACAGCCTGAGGATTGAAAAACATTACAAGAAAAGATGCAACGATTCCCATAAGCGCTGAAACAAGCACTGACATTACCAAACTTACTTTACGGTCTTTGCTCATAGATCAATGCCCCCCAAAAATACTACTATTACT
>JAGCGE010000298.1 GCA_017649745.1 Clostridiales bacterium
ATGGACAACCCATGCTACAAGTATGCAGCAGTTCGTAACTGTCTCCTTCGTTCCGGTTATTCTACAGAAGTTATGGTCAACTACGAGCCATCTTTCCACTACATGACAGAGTGGTGGAAGCAGCTCTACGGTGAGTCCGAGGGTAAGGACGGCAGAGGAATCTTCCCGGCTGGTGTTGATAACACAACAGATCTCCACTCCATGGGTCAGTACATCCAGGATGGCAGAAGAATGCTCTTCGAGACAGTTGTTCAGATCGACAAGGCTCGTCGTACTTTCGAGATCCCTAACGATCCTAAGAACCTCGACGGCTTGAACTTCCTTTCAGGAATGGATATGAACGACGTTAACCTTAAGGCTATGCAGGGTACAGTTCTTGCACACGTTGACGGTAAGGTACCTAACATGATCGTTCACATGCCTGAGCTTACACCTTACTGGTTCGGTCAGCTCGTATACTTCTTCGAGAAGGCTTGCGGTATCTCCGGTTACCTCCTCGCAGTTAACCCATTCAACCAGCCAGGCGTTGAAGCTTACAAGAAGAACATGTTCGCTCTTCTCGGTAAGCCGGGTTACGAAGATCAGAAGGCTGCTTTGGAAGCAAGACTTAAATAATCTTATTATCGAAAACACGGAGGACGTTTCAGCAATGAGACGTCCTCTTTTTTCGCCTGAAAATCTGTTATAATCTTGCAAAAGGAAGAATTCTAAAAGAGGGTCATATCACTATGAATCAGGTAAAGATATCCCGTAAGGATCTTATGTCCGTAGAAAGCCCTGGACGATATGTCGGAGGCGAGTACGGTTCAGTTATAAAAGAGAATGTCATCGAACAGCTTAATAAGACCGGTACATGTAAGGAAGTTAGAACCGTATTCTGCTTTCCTGATGTGTATGAGATTGGTATGAGTAATCTTGCGATGCAGATCCTCTACAAGTGCCTTAACAGCATGGAGGAGAGTTATTGCGAGAGAGTGTTCTCACCATGGGTAGATATGGACGCAGTTATGCGTAAGAATGATATCGAGCTTTATTCCATGGAGACAAAATCTCCGCTTAAGGACTTTGACGTCATCGCTTTTACCTTGGGTTATGAGATGTGCTACACAAACGTCCTTCAGATGCTCGATCTTGGTAAGGTACCGTTCAGATCTAAGGATAGAAAAGAAAGTGACCCGCTGGTCATGTGTGGCGGTCCGTGTGCTTACAACATCGAACCGATGGCGGATTTCTTTGATGTAGCCTTAATGGGTGAGGGAGAAGAGCTCATCTGCGAAGTAACAAGGCTTGTCAAGGAATATAAGGACAACGGCAAGAAGGACAGACGTGAATTACTAAGGAAGATATCCCAGCTTGAGGGTGCATATGTTCCGTGCTTCTATGAACCGATATATGAGGACGGAAGATATAAGGGTCTTAATAAGCTGGAGGAATGTGCTCCTGATTCTATTCGAAAAAGGATCATCAAAGACCTCGATAATGTTATCTATCCGACTGATCCTGTCATCCCTAATATCAGGATAATACACGACAGAGCTTATCTTGAGATATTCAGAGGATGCATAAGAGGCTGTAGATTCTGTCAGGCAGGATTCATCTATCGTCCTGTAAGAGAGAAGTCACCTGAGACTTTGTGCAGGCAGGGAATAGAGATAGAGCATAATACCGGTTACGATGAACTTGGTATCTTGTCATTGTCATCAAGTGACTATACGGGATTAAAGGAATTAACCGACGGACTTCTTAATGCTTTCGAGGGAAGGCATACGAGTTTGTCGCTTCCGTCACTTCGTATCGATAACTTCGCGTTAGATCTTATGGAGAAAGTCTCCCAGACGCGTAAGTCTGGGCTTACATTCGCGCCTGAAGCAGGAACACAGAGACTTCGCGATGTAATCAATAAAGGCATCTGCGAAGACGATATCATGAAGTCATTAAGACTCGCGTTCAGAGGCGGCTGGAGCACAGTTAAGCTCTACTTCATGCTCGGTCTTCCGACTGAGACGATGGAAGATGTCGAAGGAATAGCTGATCTTGCTAGAAAGATCGAGAAGCTTTATTTCGATGTCTGCAGAGAAGAAGGAATCAAGGCGAGACGACCTGAGATCACGGTCTCAACTTCCATGTATATCCCTAAGCCGTTTACGCCTTTCCAGTGGGAGAAGCAGAATACGAAAGAGGAGTTCCTTGAGAAGCAGTCACATCTCAGATCGCTCCTTAAGTCCAAGAATATCAAGTACATCTGGCACGATGTCGAGACGTCCCTTTGGGAATCGGTACTTGCCAGAGGCGACAGAAGGCTCTGCGATGTTATCGAAGCAGGCTACAAGAAGGGCTGTTTCTATGATGCGTGGGACGATCACTTCAAGTACGATACCTGGATGGAGACTCTCACAGAACATGGTCTTACATGGGATATGTTCGCCAAGGGATTCGATGTCGATGATGAGCATCTTCCGTGGGAACATATCGATGTCGGCGTGAACATGAGCTTTTTCAAGAGAGAACGCGAAAAGGCTTATAAGGAAGAGATTACTCCGCCATGCAGGGTAAAGTGTTCAGGCTGCGGTGCGCAGTGCTTTAAGGTAGGTGAATGCTATGCTGCAAAATGAGAGAAGTCTTGAGATGACACGCCAGAAGCACCAGACCGAGTACGTTGTCAGGTGTCTTTTCGAGAGGGTCGGAGATGCATCATTTGTAGGTCACCTGGATCTAATGCATACTTTCGACAGAGCGATCAGAAGAGCTGATATGCCTATACTTTACACGCAGGGTTATAACCCTAGGCCGATGATGGTATTCGCGTTGCCGTTGGGTGTCGGAATCGATACGTTGGGCGATTTTGTTGATGTCTCGTTAAGCCGCGTTGTTGATGCTAACGAGTTCATGGAGAAGGTCAATCCGAACCTTCCGAGAGGCGTTAAACTTTATGGCGGCGTCAATATCGATGAACCTAAGAACTCCCTTATGAGTGTCGTAACTGTTGCGATGTACAGGCTTGAGGCACCTGGTATAAAGGCACCGATGATGAGGCTTTTCGAGAAGGAAGAGCTCATGATAGAGAAGAAGTCAAAGGGCAAGATAGTTACGACTGATATCAGGGCACTCCTGCTGTCAGGTGCGCAGAATCCGTCGCCTGATGAGAATGTATTCGAGTTCTATTGCCTTGCAGGTTCCACAAAGAATCTGAGACCGGATGTCCTTCTTAATGCGCTCTGTAAGTATGAGGGCTATGATGAGGATCTGGCGCTCAATACGAGAGTTACAAGGCTCGCGCTTTATGGCGGTACATATCCTGAACTGAAGGATATCAAGGAATTATTTTGATTTACAAATGTAAATGTCGTATAATATTTATTGCTTTATTTTGAGAAACGGAGGGAGTCTTTATGCGTGCAGAAGAAGCTGAACTCAGCGAGCGCCTTGTAAGAATATACGAGAACGTACTCCTAACCGAAGAACAGGCCCTGTCCAAAGGATACTTCTCGGATCTTTCGAATGTCGAGATGCATACCCTTGATGCGATCGGACCATATGAAGCAAGGACGATGACGGAGACTGCTAACGATTTGGGTATCACGACAGGTACACTTACCGTTGCGATAGACAGGCTCGTTAAGAAGGGATACGTCGTTCGTAAGAGAGATGAAGCGGATCGAAGGATCGTAAGGATCAGCCTTACTAAGAATGGTAAGCTCGCATGCAGGATTCATGCGAAGTTCCATACTGTTCTTGCTAAGAGGATCTTAGAGCCGTATTCACCTGAAGAACAAAAACAACTTATTAAGATGGTATCGGAGATCGATGATTACATCGCTTCACAGTTAAGGCGTTACACCGATTCTGATTCCATTAGGAAAACAGATAAGACAGTAGCCTCAGAAGGCCGAAGGA
>JAGCGE010000299.1 GCA_017649745.1 Clostridiales bacterium
CAAGAAAGTAGCAACATTAGTTGCAAGTGTGATGTTGATAACAGCTGGCGGTATATTTATCGTTGGCATGGTAGAAGGAGCCAGGGAAGAGCTGGCAAAAATGAAAAAGGAGGCAGAAAAAGATGAAGAAGTTCTGCAAGGCAGTTGACGTGATCTATAAGATCACAATGACCGGATATTTGGTAATATACGGTACAATAGCGGTAAAGAGTTACCGTGATATGAGCATTTATCTTAAAAAAGATAAGAAGGATTGAACCATTTAGGGAGATTGGAAACAGTCTCCCTAATATTTTTGGAGGTGAAAAATGAACACAGTACAAGTAATTTGTCTAATAGCGATTATCATCGTTAGCTTTCTTTTTGGACGTGCAACAAAGAGAACAAAATTGCCTATTATGGGGAGCCTGATATTTGAAAAGAAAGGTCCTCAATTTAAGTTTAATTGTGACTCTCTTTATGACCTTGAGAAGTACAATTATGTGGCTTTGAAGATAGATTCGCGGCAGAATCAAGAGTTATAATGAAGGCGCGGGTGTAAATGTGCCTTATATTTTTTAAAAAAGAAAGGAGACAGACAAAAGATGGATGAGTACGAAAAGACAATGTGTGAGGGTATAGTAAAGGCCCTTACAGAAGAAGTAGAAAGGACAAGGAGAAGTTTAGCGGGATCGAGCATTACCCCGCAGGACAGAAAGGAGTTAGTTGGGCGGTTATTGCTGATCGCTCAGAAGTCGAATGAAACGCGATCTTTAAAGGATCACGAAATTATGGAGAAAGAGTATGAACTCAAGGTTCGCGGACAGGATCTTGAGGAGAGAAAAACAGCTCTTGAAGAACGGAAATTGGAGCTGGAAGAAAAGAGACTCGAAAAGGAGTCTATGCACAAGGATGATGAAATCGTATACAAATACGAAGAATTGAAAGTGCAGCAGAAAGAAGGCAAGAAAAATAGAACGAAGGATTACATTGTAACAGGTGTAAACTTGGTTGTTACAGCAGTCATGAGCTTAATCGCTATGGCTAAGACGGACAAGCATGTCAGTCAGATTGGCATGCACGAAGAAGATAATATTATCAGTGGAGTAGCTGATAAGGAACGAGCAAAGAATGGTCTCGATGTAGTAGGTTTTACGAGACGATTCTGGAAGTAGTAACCAATAGGGGGTTTGAGTTAATCAGATCCCCTAAGATTTTGACATATTTCAATAGGAGGACCTAAAATGAAAGGAAAATGGAGCATTTTGGCAGTAATCGCTGGTATTGTAGGAGTAATCTGCGAGAGAATGTCAACAAAAGAGGCGGAAGCAGAGCGCATGGAGGAGATTAATAATCTCAAGGAACGTGTATGTGAGCTCGAGATATTCTGCGAGAACGATGTTGTAGTAAACGAAAAGAAAGGAGAGACCAATGGTGAAGCGGGAGTCTTTGGAAGAGAGGAGTAAGAAACTTCTCGACAGAATTAAGAGATCAAAAGAGAAAGCACACAGAAGAAGAGAAATAGTAACGGTTGTTACTCCGGTTCTAAAGGGAGGAAAAGATGAGTAAATTCATGAAAGAACTTGCCAAGATTGAATCGTGGCTTTCCAAGGATCGTGCAAAAAAGTATACAGCAGTAAATGCTATTGGTGTAGTTGTTACTGCTGGAGTAAGTTTCAAAGCTGGACGTAATGTCCAGAAAAAGATTGACGACGGGACTTTTGAAAAGGCTGATATTTTAAAGAACGGCTTTGCTATTGCTCTTGTTGTAGCAATTACTGAGTTTGCCGGTTATAAGAGCTATGCAATTAACGTTGAGCAGATTGCAAAGCTTACAGTAGCTACAACTGCAGCATATAAGGAAAGAGATGCCTTTAAGAAGAAGCTTGAAGAGGTTTCTGGCAAGGAAGAAGTCAAGAAAGTCGAAGAAAAGATTGCAGAAGAGCACGTTGAATCTAATCCTAACCCGGCTTGGCCTGATATTTCTGGTAGCTGCTGGTGGATGGATCATTACACCAAAGCTTGCTTCTATACGAGTGAGGCAAATTTGGTAAAAGCATGGACAAAAATGTCCAATCGACTTGTTTGCGGAAGCAGTGTAAGCATTGGAGACTACTTCGATGAGATCGAATACATCGATTGTTTCGGTATTCCGAGCAGAGAATTGACCGATAAATTCGGTTGGAACGGAAATTATGATACGTTTAACAGCCGTGCAACGATCAAGACAAACTACGGAGCCGATGTAATGCCGAACGGAACGCCTTGTCGAGTGTTTGAATTTATGCCTAATCCGGAATCTTTGGCTGAAATGGCTAGAAGATGCGGAGATTCGCGGTAGAATCAAACTATTTAATGAAGTAATAAACTTCAGCTGTTTTAAAAACAAAAATAAGAAAGGAGACAAAAAAATGGCTGAGAACAATGAGAACTATGTTGTAAATGAAGTAGCAAATGAGGAGGCACCGGCTGAGGTGTCGACGGAGTACACGCCTGAAGTTAAGGCGGGCCCCAGTACGGGGTTTGTAGTTAAGGTTGTAGCAGTTGTTGGAGCTGCAGGATATGGAATCTACGCAGGTGTGCGTGATTTCCTGGATTGGCGCAAGAAGAGAAAGGAGCGCAAGGCTAACGAGAAGGCCGTTCAGAAGGACGGCGAAGTGATCATCGACGCGATCGATGATATTCCGGATGACATTCCGGAGAAGTAATATTTGAGCACGGTTATAGGGCTTGACATTATAGTCAGGCTCTATAGCCTTTTCTTTTTTGACATATTCAATAAAGGAGACAATAATATGGTAATTAAAAAGCTTTACAATTCGTATAATATGATCTCTAAGATTAATGGGATCACAAATAAGACTGAAATTCTGAATAAGGTACAGGATTTTGACAGAACTGATGCAATTAAGGGACTTGTATACATTGAGGGTCTCTTTGATGGATTGGTTGCGGGACATTACATTTCGAAAAATATGGCCGATGCGACGTTCACTATGGATTTGAATCGTATCGCAGCTTTGGAGGTAGGCAAGCATGCGTAAATTATGTGTGTTATGCCTTATATTTTTTTTTGTAGGCTGTGCAGCTAATAAAAATGTTGTAGAGTCTGCTATAACAGTGCCGGTAACGACTCCTACATGCACTGAGGGAGTCTCGTTCATATCTAAGGGTGGCAGTACTGTAACGCCGACTGATACTGTTTCAGTTACCCCTACTGCTACTGTCACCCTGTCTCCTTTACCGACACCGACTGATATTCCCACTCCAAGTCCTACAAATACACCGAAACCGACTAAAACACCAACTCCTAAACCTACTAAGACTCCTACACCTAAACCGAGTGATTCGACAAAAATAGTCCCTTATCCGACAGGTAAAGTAGGAACTCAGTATACGGATGATAAAAATGGACATACTTGGAAGCCATTAGCTAGGTATCAAGCTATCACAAATAAAAATAGTATTGAGTATAAGCTAATGAAACAAGAAAAGACTGATTCTAATGGTTTAAGATATTTAGTTGATCCTAATGGGGTAAAGAGGTATTGTATAGCTCTTGAACCTCAATGGGCTGGAGGGCAATCTGTAGACATTGGTCGTTGTATAGATATTCAGATGACTAATGGAGCAGTTCTTCATTGTGTGCTTTGCGACTGTAAAAGGCATGAAAAAAGCTGGAACAAAGAAGGCAGATACGGGAGTAAAGGAGAGCTAATCGAGTTTATAGTCGATTTAGACAAAGTTTCAAAGCAAGTAAGAGCTCACGGAGATGCTTCTTACGTGAGTAAAGAGTTTGAAGGTGGCGTTATCAGTATAACAGTATTAGATCTGTATATTGCTGGATACGGTCACTAAGATTTTGACATATTTTAAGGAGAGTAAATATTATGGCAATGGACATTGATTATGTAGTAAGAATGGCTAAATTAACACCGAATTCAGGAGATAGAATTGCTATTTCCATTAATTCTCATAAGTTTCATGAAATCGAGAAGTATTTGTATTGCGATGTTCAAGTAATTGGACAAAAGTGCGTATTTAAATTTTCTGAAAAGACGCCCGGAATAAAAGGAATTGGAGGAAAAGTTACCTTCTATAAAGGATCTAACGGTATTTATATCGCTCGTTTCACATCAAAACGTGTAATAAATATGCTTCTTCCTTTCTGTGGAGAATACTCTGAAGTAGTATATCCAAACCATTTTAATCCTAATCACCCGGAATTCTGGATTAATCTTTACCAGAAACAGAATTTTACTAACGTATATAAGAATACATCTACAGAAGTATCATCAGTTAAGTCAGTTAATATTGATCCTACTATAACAACTGCAAAGGTAGAAAGGATGTTAACCAAGGAAGAAATTTCTAAAGATCCTAATGCAATCAGAATTCTTACCGGCGATAAATTGGCTGATATTGTTAGTAAACAGCCGGCACCAGCAAAAATAGATCTTACACAGTTAAATCTTGCTGAAGCAATGACTAATCAGACTATGTTTGCTCAGTATGTTATCGATGAAGCACATCTGTGCACCAGAAATATGCAGAGAAAGTTTGCAGCATTGATCAATCATCGTCTCAATAAGATTCCTTTGACAGAAGAAGAGGCTATTAAGCATTACGAACTTAATAAGCTGTTGGTGAATTACATCAGACTTCAGGATTCTGTAGAGCACTTAATGCAGCAGTTTATGGAAGACTCGGGAAGGAGGTATAAATCTAATGATAGTGAAGGAAGCGTATGACATCATTAAACTCGATTATGAGTGCGATGGTGTAAGAGAAGCAAAGAAATGTTCAATGGATTGTGCGGCTTGTGCGCATTTTGTTGATCATGATCGTAGAGAAGAAGCTATTAAAAGACTCCATGAGTTTGCTGGAGATATTCTTAACATCGTAGAAGGAGAAAGAAAAGATGGCTGATATTTTCCCAACTGATGAAAGAAGTCCAGAAAGTCTTAAGAGACGAGTTGACCATTTGAAAGATATGAACGTTAAAGAGCTTTCTAGGTGGATTCTAAGTCATGCTGTGTTATGCTGTAATATTTGTGAAAACAAGAAGCAGTGCACTAAACGATACCCGATTTATCCTTCAAATGGAACGTGTGTTCAGGGTATTGAAGAGTGGCTTAATAAGCAGACCGGTATTTATGACTGATATTTTGGAGGGTAACAATGTATGAGCCAAGAGAAGAATGCCCGTGTCATTACTGTGATACTCATACCTCTACTTGTCATAGTGAATGTGATCGCTATGCTGGTTGGAAAGAACGGCACGAGGAGAAACGCCGCAAAAAGGCTGAACGAACGAGAACTGACAAAGAGTGCGACGGCTATAGCGTCAGTCTTAACATATCTTTGGAAAAACACAAAAGATACCATCAAAGAAAGGGGCACTGATATTTATGAGTAGCTTTATGAGAACTGTAGAAAGAGAAAAGTTGAGAAATGCAATGAAGGGAGAAAAGGTGCGTAAGGTTAATAAGCATCTTAAGACCTGGTATAAGGCATATCTCGAGAAGAAGCACGAGTATTTGCAGAAGAAGAGAGAGTCTGGTTATACTGCAGAAACTCGGCGTGAGTATGAAAAGAGGCTCAGAAGCAGAAGAGGAGCCTGATATTTACTAGGGGAACCGGTCAGGTTCAATGTATCATGGGTGGGATTGACCGGCAGACTACTTGAGAGCAAAGCGGGCATAGGGTAGTCATTAAAGAAAGGAGGAATAAATATGCCACCGAAAAAGTATAAGTACTTGCAAAGCGCTACTTATTACTGCAAACTAGGAGACGGTAGTTATGTTCCTATAAAATTTATAGAAAATTTTGAAGATATTCCCAATCCCATTAGTCGAGGTAAGATGAGATTAAAGTATAGAAGGCAGCTTAAAAAGAAGTATAAGAAAGGTCGTGTAGCTGCTTGTAAAACTATGTGGTCTATGAAGGCGGTTATGCATAAACTTCCTGATATGGCATCTTACTATCCGACTGATATTTTAAAGGAGTAATGTTTTTATGCTAAACGACATTTTTGTAGATGCATTACTTGCTAATTGTTTTGAATCAATGTTTCATAAAGGAGGTGTAAGCATGAGCGGAATATTGACTGGTGATAATTATAACGATCATGTAAAACTGGATCATAAGATCGATGATATTCTTATAAGAATTAAAAGAATCGAAGAGGGATATAGAAGAATCGGAGCAATGATTGAAGAGCTTGGTAAAAAGATGGATTCTAATGAAGACTCTCGTAAAGCTGAGGAGGACTGATATTTATGAAAAAATACAAATATTTAGGACATAATATTACTCATGATTATTATTGTATTTTAAAATCACCATATTCGTTTAATGATTTGCAAATACATGTTGAAAAAATTGAAAATGACGACTTTATTCATGTCAGCAGA
The DNA here is from genome assembly GCA_017649745.1 of Clostridiales bacterium. The sequence continues at coordinate 6,396 of JAGCGE010000299.1, forward strand.
GGCTGGGGCGGCATAATTTCTGAACAAAGTTTTGTTAAAACTGTTTTAAAGAATAATCCTAGACGCTTTGAACTTAGAACTCCGCTTAAATTTTCTGGAGCCGATTATGATTGGGGTCATGAGTATGGTTGGGACATTAAAATTGATGAAATAATTGAAATGGAGGGCTGATATTTATGTTTATTGAACTTCATCACCTTCCTAATGAGGAATATGAGGAAGGTTACGCTATTCTTTTTAATGTTAACAAAATTACTTTTGTAGAGGACACGGCAATAAGCGATGAATACCCGGAGAGTTGTAGAGTTTATACTTCTGATAACTGCTGGTTTTATGTTCAGGAATCTTATGACGTTGTTAAGAGTATGATAAGGGAGGCAATAAACAATGTTCGGAATTCTTAAAGTTTATGATGTTGAAGTATCTTACAAAGATTTAAGAAACATCATTCATGTCAAAGCTTCCTCAAGAAAAAAGGCTAAGAAAACAGCAAGGCAATTCTGGGAGCCATACTTGTCGAAGTATGATACTAGCTGGCCTGAGGCTAAGAAAGAATTCAAGTATAAGATTGTTGGTAAAAGGAGGGTTAAATAATTTATGACAAGTCTTAAAGATCTGGAGAAATCTTTAAAACTTATCCGAGATAATAGTATTTATGGATTGCCTATGTATAAGCTTGACGATAAGACTTACGAGTATTGCCGAAATGACGCAATAGATACGTATAGATATTTTGCTGAGTATATGGGCATTAAAGCTTTAGTTGAACCAGTAGGGGAATCAAGGAGGGATAATATGGCTAATAATTGGTTAGAAATGGCAAAAGAAGGGCACTTTTATGCAATTGACGATGAAGGTAATGTAGTTGATTTTGGTAAAGCGTGGGTTTGCGAAGTTGAAACTTGCATTGGCTGCGAACCGGAGGTAACCCTTAGAGTAACTCCTAGAAAAGTTATGAAAAACGAGGGAGCTAGCGCTCATAGTTTTGAAAGAGAGTGTATTGAATACCATGCTCTTAAGCGTATTAATGAAGAAAATCAGGAACTTAATAGAAGGCTCAAAAAAGAAAATGAAGAGCTTAGACAGCAGCTTGCTAATTATGAATCTGACTCCATAAAATATGCTGATAATGATCCTAAGGCAGTGTATCTTCCTCTTTCGACACGCAGAAGCTACGGTAAAACAAAAATGTTAAAGGAGATGCTTAATAGTATGTATGGCACTAAAGCTTTTAAATATGATATTAAGAAAGTAATCTTTTCCGGTCCGTGCACGATTGTCTTTTGGCAGGATGGAGCCAAGACTATGGTAAGAGCTCAGGAAAACGAGACGGTTGAAGATAAGGAAAAAGGCCTTGCTATGGCTATTGCTAAGAGAGTATATGGCGATAAGGGTAACTACAATAATGTCTTCAAGAGATGGATCTATGGCGAGGACTGGAAGAAGAAAGAGCGGATTGTCAAGAAGGCCATTAAGCTTGCTAAAAAGAATGGCGATGATAAGCAGGCTGATATTTTGAAGAACATCATGGAAGCTAATCTTGCTTATGCATTTGACGTAGCAGTTAAGTATATTGAGAATAGCGAAGATACTGAACTCGTTAAGACGGTCAAGAAAATTAAAGAAAAGATTGACGACGCCATGTCCATTGGCTTTAAAGGTAAGCGTAAAGACATGGGCATAATTGATGAAGCTGCCGATCCTATTGAGGAGGACTGATATTTATGGGCGATACCGAAAAGAAGTCATTACTAGAATTTGATGAAATGGATGCAATCCAAACATTGGAAAGTATGATATGGCCTGCTCAAAGAGGTGACACACTTAGCTATACGCATATGGTTATGAATATGTCTCTACATATGGCGATCAATGCTTTGAGAGAAAAATGGTTGGCAAAGCACAGATTAAAGGAGGACTGATATTTTATGATGTATTGTAGTAAAGCATTTGAATTATCTGGAGAAGCTGTGGCTATAACTGACCTTAAGAAAATGATTGTAAGCAAAATAGAAGAAGATGTAGCAAATGGGCGAGATTACACTGCTATTGAATTTGCTGGATATTCTTCTACTGTTAGAAATGCTATTCTTGATTGGCTGCATAGCTTTAAGTATAAAACTACTTTAGAAAAGTGGAATGACTCTCGAAGCGGCTGGAGTGGTGAATGGCTTAGTATTATTTGGGCTGAACTGGATGAATATGGTAACCGTGTTAAGGCCGAATGGAAGGAGGGCTGATATTTTATGAGTAAGTGTCAAGAAATTATTGAAAAAGCTAATAATCCTTACATGTCAGAATGGACATGCGAGACAGTCTTTGATATTCTAGACTTCCAGATTAGAAAAATTGTTCATAAAGATTATGAAAAGGGCGATGATTGGTATACTGGAACTTTTTATATATCTGAGGTTTATTATGCCATTTTCTTGAAGAGGTCAAAGGCATATATCG
>JAGCGE010000300.1 GCA_017649745.1 Clostridiales bacterium
ACCGTAATCGAAATAGACAACATCGGCATCGTTAAGTCTCTGAATGGCTCTCCCAAGATGCCAAAGCCTTGACTTCTCAGGATCGCCGGAGACAGTTTCCAGAAGCTCGTACTCATCGTCCTTCTCAATTGGGTGATCTTGGAGATCCTTTAAAGCCTCTTTTTGAGCTTTTAAGATCTCCTCCTCTGATCTGCCATGCATGGGAAGCGATACAAAAACCTTCTTTTTCATTCCGAATAACCCTCCTTTACTTTAAAAGGTCAGAAACCGTAATTACAGATTTTGAATCTAACGGGTAAGAGTGATAAGACATGTAACCAGCCTCGGGATCGACTTTTACATAAATCGGGCGTCCGTTAAGAAGACCGTTCGGAATCCATCCTAATGCACTTGCACAACGCCAAGAGATATCTCGTCTTGCACAAATAGCCATAAAGTCGATGAAATTTTCTTTATCCGTTTTGACCCAGATCTCCCCGTCCTTGAATTTCTGAAGATTAGACTTTTTATTAATAAGTTTCCATTTTGCCGAGAGTCTCTTAAAAGCAATGCCCATTCCGAGATCGAGGTCGAATCTATCATCCGGATGACATTTAGCGGATGCTGAAATAATCTCTCTACTGGTTTTACAACAATCGCTGATTTCTTTAGTGTCGTAAAGAGTAGCAGTGATGGTGTTCCCTTCTCTCTTATACTGAATAATTCTTCCGTCATTAAGCATATTAGAAATCTCCTTTAATTTCTGTTCATGTTTCTTCATAAGATTCGCCGTGACGACAACGTCGTTGGCACAATACTCAAATTCTCTAGCAGTCATACCGTACGTGGAGTTGCAAAACCATTTGTACGCCATGTCGGTGTCAACATGTGCATATTTGTGAATCTTTAGCGCGTCGCATTCGTTAACAAATTTGTGTTTTCCAGACTTGGTTCTGATGACAATTTTGCATTCATTGTAATACGGTTTGTTATCGACCACCCAGCCTTCAATGGCTAGAACCCCAGTTTTACCTTTATAGACCACGTGATCCTCATTATTAAACCGTGGGGCTCTGTACGAACCTTTAGGAATCTTTTTAATGCTGATTTTCTTAAGGTCTTTGATTGGGATTAATGTAAAATTATCTTTACCCAATAGAATACCAACATAACCATCGTATCTACCGTCAGCCGCAAAACATGTCATAACCGTTCCATGTACCCATTTGCGAACACATGCTCCATAATAGGTTTTAGTATCTTTAACAATCATAACAAGGTCGCCGTCTTTAAACTTACAATACATATACTAGTCCTCCTTTAAATTTAATCTCCACTCAAAATCTTCAGGCATGTCTGGGAGTAATCGAATATAAAAGAGTATCTCTTCGAGTTCCCATGGCCAGACAGTACCACCAAATCCAGTCGAGCTTACAATCTCAATACTAGAACACGGATCGATATGAATCTTAATTTTCATTGGAGTGTCAAATCCTTTAATACATGCAAGATAAAAATAATGGTCCTCGAGCCCATAGTATTCGAAAAACTTATCGATATCAATCCCGACGCTGCTATCAAGTCTGAATTTGTCCCAATCGATTTTAGTCCAGGCATCATCCGTTAAAACGTCGTTATTGAGACTAGCATTTATTCCTGCATACTTTTTCATAGCGGAGATTGCTTTATCATACAGCTCATTGAGTCGCTCCTGCTCTAATAAATGTTCATCCTTCATAAAGGTAATCATCTCCATCGTTTTCGTATACCCTGATAATATAATCAAGTGACTGAAAGAAAGTAGGATTACCGTTTACCAAATATAAACCTACTAAATCTTCCAATGCGTTAGCCATTCTCTTAATGTCCTAAGCCATTTGAGCAGCTTGCATACGAGTCGTCACGCTATTCGGCCATTCTTGTCTTACAGTAAGCTGAGTGTAGATTACAGAAGGCGTAAAGCAAGATCCGTCTTCGCATGTGCTACAAAGATAAGACATCCCATAAAGATCTCCGTAAGCATGTAAGCAGTCTTTGCAAACCTTATTCATCGTCATCCCTCCTGGTTCTTATCTTCCAATCGTCGTACACATCTGGACGATTCTTACGAATCCACTCTATGACCTCATCCAGATCGAATTTGTAATTTGCTATACCTTCCCCTTTAATGATTGGCAAGCCGTTGTTAACCCATACTCTCAAATTATATGTTTTACAATTAAGCATTTTGGTCAAATCGTATGAGGTGCAGACTCTTTTATGAACATTATATGATGGTTTGGTTTCTTTTTTCGTTTTCACATATTTAAAATATAAATTTCCGCCCTCCGGAAAGCAAGTAACAAAAATATATTGATGGAGCCTTCTTCTGTACATAAGTCCGCTTTTAATTTTAGATTTGGTTCGTTTGCCCTGCTGTGATAGCCAATCATACACTTCAAAAATGTCAAAGTAATAGGTTCGTTTGTTACTACTTGGGGATGCAGGAAGACCGTAATCGCGCAGCCATCTTCTAACTGTGCTAACATTTACACTCAAAAGTTCTGATAATTCTTTTGTCGTGACTAAGCAAATCATTTTGCCATCCCTCCTTAAAAACTAAGAGGCCCTGAGCAAATTGCTCAAAGCCTCCTTGTTTTGTCGTCTTACTTACTTCTTCCAATTTAAAATGGTTGATTCATTAACTCCGAAAACGTCTGCAATATCCTTGATCTTCACGCCGTTCCCAATCATTCGTTTGACAATAGCCACCATAACATCATGAATGATGAGCGATGATGTATTAATCACCTGCCTCTTCTGATGTACGGTAGCATTATCCATGTCAACGCCTGTAACGTCCGCAACTCGTTTCTCAACGATTTCCTGCAATTCATCTCTGATGTGCATAATAGAACCTCCATAAATATAAAAGTAAGTCTTTCGACTCCATAGAGGAGACTGTTTAAATTGCGAGTTCAACCTCTTTCGATAACCATTCTTGCGGTCGTCTTCCAATTTGATACTGAGCCTGTTGGAATGCCATAGTGCTGAGCGATCTCCTTTAAATTGTGTCCGTCCCAGAACTCAAGCCATGTCCTGGCTTCTGCTGGATTTCTGAAAAGAGCCTCCTTGCCCTTTCTGTGTGTGAGATGATACTCGACCTGCTCATATGGGCAAGTAGGAAGAACCTTCTTCTCTGCTACTACTTTTTCTTCCTTGACCGGAGCAATATCCTCAATAGTCTCTTCTTTAACGGGCTCCTCTTGCTCTTTCGGCATAGGTGTCCCAAACATAAAGTGACTTACGGCGGCCGCAATGTATTTCATAGCCTCTTCATCGAACGTATACATGTACTTAATGAAATGATTATTAGATTTTGTGGTCGGAGACATTACGATTCGGCAATCGTTATCATTAATTCCAAGATTAGAAACAGCATTTACGAAAATATCATTTTGGCTCTGTCTTTCGTTAATAACGTTTGTTGTAAGAGGGAGACACGTTGTTACATCTCCGTTGGTCTTCAAAACGAGATAGGGTCTTGTGCCGTTGATCACCCGGCTCCCATCATCGCGGAGTTTCTGAGTAACATCGGGGTCCTCCTCCACAACCCATACCTGACCGCGAACGAAACGAGTCTTGCCAAAGTCCATCATTTTACACATAAGCATCCTCCTTTAATGATTAAGCAAAAATACAAAAGAGAAAGGAGCATTACGCTCCAGTCTCTTTTTCCGTGAGGTCCCATCCGTCTCGAACACAATGATTAATGATCGATACCATTGTTTCTACTTTGCATATCGCCGGCTTCTCATCCCATACTATAACGCGATCGCAAGTGCCTACACCATCGTAGGTTAGTACCTTACCTCCGTTAACGTTGAATTTACGCCATCGATACGTAGCTTCACGATCATTAATTTTCTTTCTCAAGATCATACATACCACCTCCTATAAGGAACGCTGTTTAAATTGCGAACACAAGAATATCAACGTCAGTGTCTTTAAATACGTCCTTAATGATCTCTTTGACAAATACCCACTGAAGTTTATCCAACCCACAACCAATTCTAGGCATAGCAAGTTTTGTAGTATTGTGATACTGAATCATTATGTATTTCACGTCAAGAAGAGCATCTCTAATGGTTTCATAAGTCGGCTTGTCATAATAATGTTGCTTTGTAACTAAATTGAATACGCCATTTGGAAATCTGTCGCACTCTCGTCCGCAGTTTGTAAATATGGCGTATCCTTTGCCGTACCACACGATACCTTTTTTATTAATTGCGCTGTAACGTTCAAGCTCATGTTTCACCCCGATATTATTAAATAATTTAGCAACGCCGGCGCCCATTTTTATATCAGAGCTTATGCAATGGCATAACGCATAGCAAGACTCCGCATCGAACAGATCGCCTTTAACCTCATTAAAAGTCATAAATGTCAGTCCACTCCTTTTGAAATATAAAACTTACTCATGCACTCCTTCTACCTCTTGCATCTCTATGTCACCTCCGAACATAGCTTTAAGATGAATCCACGCCGTCTGATTGATGCCCTTCTTATCAATATCCGGAAGCCACCACTCCTCTTCCCAAGGTCTAGACGTTGATTTGACGTAATCAACGCCAATATTCTCAAGTCTTCTCTCAACCTTTACATGCTCGTGAAATGTGTGAGTCTTAATAAGTCCGTTCATTTAATTTTCCTCCTTTAAATATCTTCATCATCAATGTTAATAAAGTTTTCAAGGTCAATACCGAGTCTGTGGGCTATGGAATAAATCTGGAAGTTACCATCCCGATCGCCGCTTGAAATATAAGCTCCTGCCAAGATTCTTCCAAGTCTATCATATTGCTCGTTGGTCAGAACTTCTTTAATGTACGAGTGTTTGAGGCCATCGTTAAAGCCTTTCTCATACTGTCCGCGATCGTAATTAAAACACTTAATAAGTTCATCTTTATCCGGAACCTCGATGTCATATCGCTGCTCCAAAATATACTTTGTTCCCTTATAAAGCTCATCCTCTTGTCTAGCTCTTAATTCGTCTAAAATATAACGAAGCGGCGGCTCATAATATTCGAATTTATCCATTTAAGTCACTCTTTTTTTTAGAAAAAGAAAGAGAGCCCCTGATAAAATATCAAGAGCTCTTCCCCGGCAGTGATTACTTCAGCATCTCATCAACGTTAAACTTGATTCCGCCAATAATGTGGCAAATATCACTGATTTTGCTCAGAAGTAAATCGCGATTGGCATTAACGTCGACATTTTCATCATTAACTGCGTCCGCGATTTCAGTCAGATCTTTATCAGCTTCATTCACTCGCCACTTAATGTTCTCAAGTCTATCCTTGAAATCTTCTATCATCTTTATCACCTCCTTAAATTGTAATTCATTCTTCGATCCACTTCATAGCATCTTTAGACTGGAGCATCATCTCATAGATATCGTCAAATATCACAGGAATTCTATCATGTAAATCCTGGAGAAGAGGACACGCAACACGATTCATGTCCGGATGGGCCTTCCCGGTAGAGTTAGCCGCTCTGAGAGATAGAAAATGACGCCACTCGCGGTAATTACCAGTCACAACGATTTCTGTCTTGATAGCATTTGGCAGGACAGCTCTAGCGCCTTGAGGTTCCATACCAGAATCGATTTGATATAGATACGTTTTCTCGGTTGCCTTACACTGTTCCTCAAATATCTTTTTGTCGTTATATGAGGCGCTATCATACCAATAAGGTTCGATGAACGTAAGCTCTGAACCGAACTTATCCTTGGAGTAGTTGCAATATCTCGTTGATTCCTGCGCAAAAGAGAAGTGACGATGTCTTACGATCTCATGTGATACTCCTCTATCTGTTAGGAAAGCCACGCTCAGCATCGAGTGTTCGAGCATCGCGAGGTGTTCACGACTTATAAGACCTTTAACGAATTTCTTCGTTTTCTCAAAGTCTCCTTCGTTGTTAGCTTCAGACTTATAACAATATCTTGCCACTTCTTCGATAAAGGTAAGCTCTGCCCATCCTTGATCGGAAATAGGCGTCAAGATCTTATACCCAGGCTTAATCAGATTCATCGGTGTTTTCCTCCTTAGATTCAAAGTATTTTTTATTATTGTCATCTCGACACTCTCGACAAAGGTCGTCACCGCTATTGGTAGTCCAATGTTTACAATCTTCGCAGCCTCGAGGTGCAGAATATAAAAGCGACCCATTTTCAATCCACTCATTGAATGACTCGCAGCAATCCAAACAAAGCTCGTAAATCTTTTTATGACAGTTACTATATTCCGAGCATTCGTTTGCCTGAATGAGATAGTTAACGCCATTCTCGAATTTACTCCCCCTTTTATTGGTTACTGTATAGAGGTCGAAAAACTTTCCGCATCTGTCACACTTCTTAGCGTTCATAAGCGTCAATCCTCCCACTTATCGATAAGCCTATTTAGATACCACTGAGCTTTCTTAAGGTCTTCGAGTCCATTCTTTTTCTTTGCTCTGAGAATGTACTTAACCACATTCCCAAAATCGAAAGCGGACTCGCCTTTATAGTCTTTTCCAAACTCGTCGATAATATCAATTACTTCGAATCTGGAAGACTGATAATGGTTCGGATGATTGACAGTTTCTTTGGGTTCTTCGTCTTGTTCTTTAAAATGCTTATAGTCATTATCTCCGTAACAATCACAACATGGATACTGAATTTTATTCAGTTCTCCAAATTTACACGTTTCGCAATCTTTCTCAGACTCAATCACCATTATTATTTACCTCCTTTAAATACTCCAGATAGCAATCGGCGTGCCATCGGATGCCAGTCTTGTTTACGACTATGTCCGCATCCTTGTCAATGACTTGACAGCAATAATAGCACGTTTTCAGATTCGGCCTTTCATTCTCAATATCGTTCTTGCCTGCGAACGCCATTATGAAAAGAAAAGATATAAATCCTAAGATTCCGCCCAACGCTTTTTTATCTGTTTCGCTCATCAAGCTTCACTCCTATTCTGGAAAGTTGCCTGTTTTGTTTGAGGTCCACCCAGCGCTGAATCCTATCCTCGTTGAGATCGCAAATATAAATCAGGTCGTGAATCCCGATCAATACATCTGCGACCTCTTCTTCCATGTGTGACGGATCTTCTTGTCCACGAAGCTTCTTCGACACACACTGGATCAGTTCGGCGCATTCTTCCATCGAAACAGTTAACGTTTCTGCGCTGTCGTTGTTATCGCATGAAACCTTGATTTTTTTCTCATTTACGTTAACTTTCATAAATATAAATTACTCCTCAAATTCATAATTATCGAATAGATTTGCATCAAGCTCGTTGCCGTTAACATTCCACGAAAGAATCTTTACAGGTCTGATTCTAGTCTCGTCAAGTTCTCCCGTGTAAATATAGCATTCGATTATACGCTTGATGTCTTTAGCCTTTACATTTAGGAGATCCTTTGATTCCGGAAAGACGGCGACGTCAAGATTGCTATGAATAATATGTAAAACAGAAGGGTCTTCTGGATCGATGTACCCCTCATAATCTAAAAAATCGAATCGGATAGTTCTGCCATCCTTGAGTTCGATCTCATACCCACCAGGAGAGATAAAATCGTTGTCTTTATCTATTGGCCTGTTGAATTTAATATCGAGGAACTGCTTGATGTTATAAGGATTTTCAATTGGTTTTCCTTCTCTAGCCAAATAAGCATCACGCTTTTCTAAAATATGTATATCCCATTTCGGTTTGAAATTCATAACGCTCATGATTAGTCCTCCTTTAAATCGTAACCTCTAAATCAATCCTCGCATTCGATTTCTTCAATCGTAAACTCGGGAGGAAGAGAATATAAAGTATCACCCATATCCGGATCCCAACCGATTTTCTCCCAGTCAAGGCCATAACGTCTGCTAATCTGGTCAATTCTATCTTCTACAAGATCATACTCATTATCGGTAGCTATAATAAAGCGCTCCATAAATATCACACCTCCAAGCAATCCCAACGACTTTCACCAATATCGCCAAGGACATTTGCCATGCCGTCATCGTCTATCGTCTCGTAAGTTGTCCAGTTGAACCAAACCTTACGAAGGGTCTTCTCCCAAGTCGTTCTATTACCCTTTTTGTCAAAGGTATAGATCAGAGCCGCGTTCTTGATAGCCTTATCGATATTATTCATCATAACATTGCCCTCCTTGACACGATCGGTTACGTTCTCGATAGCCTTAACAACATTATCATCGTTATAATCAACATATGTTCTAAAAGACATAATCACTCGTCCTCCCCATTATCAATCTCAAACGAATCATCAAACAAATAGTCGTAGTTATTTGTCAAATCTACAGCACCAGTGTTTAGTCCTTCTTTTAAAAGGTAATTAATAACAACGTCGTCCAATAGATCATGATTCGTACAGATGGCGATAGTCTCGTAATTTTTAATCAACGCAAGACCCATAAACTCGTCATCTTCGTCATACTGGAACGCGATATCATCCACTTCACTTAGCCTAAGATTCTCATTGTAATCAAAATATAAAACTCTCACGTACGACTCCTCCATTCATAGATAATGTTCATAACAACCATCTGAAGCTCCGTGTATGAATCACCATATATACAAGCTTCATCTTCGTAACCTTCCCTGCCCTCATCTGGGATCATGATATTATTATCGGATAAGATGTCTTCTAAAATACCAATAATGTCATCGGACAAATCGTATAAAGATATGTATATCTCTCCGTTTTTAGTATATACGTTTTCGCTTTTAAACGTTTCTGTCGTGTCTAATTTTGCATTCGTGTTGTTTTCGAATACTGATTTCAATAGATCTGTTGTTCTTTTTGTAAATGACAACATGTCGTTTTCACAAAGTAACGTAAAATCGATAATGTCAGAAACTTCAACAGAAATGCTATCCGCGCAATTCGAATAATTAAAATCCATAATATACCTCCTTTATTCACCAGCAGAAATGGCCAACTAAGATCCCGATACCAAACGGGACGCCGAAAAGAATTAGATAAGCTGTAATCGTCGCAACTACGCGAACAATACTTAGCTCATCTTCTGTGTACTTGTCTTTTCTCAATATAAAGACCTCCTTTAAAATATATAGGCTTATCTGCCTACTATGTAGAGTGTTTAGTTTGCGAGATCATCGAGCTTTCTCATTAAGAAAATCTTGAATGCATTTGTCACAATGATAATCCCATCCACCCTTTGTGAGTTCGGAATATAAAGCACACCGCATTCGGCAGTCCTCAACGGATATGAATCCATCCATAATACACGTCAAATAGTTTGTTTCATAATGATCCCTAATATTTTTGTTCATCTCGATCAAGCGATCATAGTCATTGATGTCATTAAGCTTTTCTCTCCACGTCCCTTTAATCGGCATTAGAGCACCTCCTCTAAAATCCTGAAATCTTTAAACGCGTTATGGTCGAGCTCAACTTCCACAGGCTTTCAGATTAAATCATAAATGTCATGAACTTTGGCGT
>JAGCGE010000301.1 GCA_017649745.1 Clostridiales bacterium
ATTTAATACTTGAACTGTTACTTTTTTCTTTGCGGTATGCTTATCTTGCTTTTTGTAAGTATTATCCATTGTTCCATCCTAGAGAAAAAAGCAAAGGGCTAGTAAATATAAATCTACTAACCCAATGCTTATTAAACTAAATCCGCATCTGGATAATGATTCTTGACAAACTCTTCAATCGCCATTATCTCGATTTGTGTCTCTGTTTGATTCTCGATCTCTTTTTTAAGATCAAGTTCAGCAGTTGCTTTCTTTAAAGAATATCTCATAATATCAATCTCATCTGCAGTCGTCATCAAACACTCATAATCATGAATGAGATTGCCGAGATTCCGTATCGCAACTTTCGAAAAGACTAAATCTTTCTTAAGATCTTCAAGAATCTTTAAACACTTGTCCAACAATTGATCATCAAACTCCATAAATATCACCTCCTTATAGGAATTTAGTCCTATAATAAAGGTAGTTATTTATGCGAAAATATAAATACTATTCGCTTGAATGTTGTAACTCATACTTCAAATCCGCAAGTTTATGCTGTAGGAACTTGCGACGCATAGAAACTCTGTATACTTCATCCCCGAGATCCGTCAATTGCTGTTCAATATAACGAATCTCGTTTTGTATCTCCAACTTATCATCAGACTCATTATAAGCCATGGGTACCTCCTTGATAAAAACAGTATGATTAATTTAATATACTGTATTCAAATCACCAATAAATATTGGTTTATTAGATGGGAAGTTTATTTTCATAAATTGCATATTATCATTTCTTACCGGACCACCTCCATTTCCTCCAGCAATATAAATGGTTCTAGCAGCTGCATCATTACGTAAATTGCCATCGAATATATGAGTGTACCAAGAAGCATTTTTATACACACTAAACCAACGCCAAAAACGTATATCATAATTTCCATAAATACTTAAACGTAACACGTCTACTTGTCGTGTAGATGTATGAGCATATGAAAGTAAATAACCACTACCACTCTTTATAAGATATGATCTCGTATAAATTCCATCTAAGAAATATAATCGATATACATATCCAGTATCCTTATTAAACATTCCGACAACAGTTCCGGCTTTATTATTAAAATAAGAACTCGAATTTACTCTACAACTAAATATAATTCCAAAATCGCTATAGTTAGCGCACATTAATTCGCATTGTGGTGTAAATGGGAGTGAAATTGTATTTTCATAAACAAAGTTTATTCCGTCAGAAGATGACAAATATACCAATCCATTTTTAACAGGCTGAGTATATATCCAATGTGTATCGTCTATTTTATAAGGAGAAGCTGTTGTCCAATAAATATAATAGTCATAATAATCGCTATTAATTCGAGTTAAATCAAATCGTCCAACAACACCATTAACAGATAAAGTAAGTTCGTGTATTATTCCAAATGATAATGTCCCATCACTACCAAGATTAACGTCTATACAGCAAGGTATTGGCCCAAAATTATTTTGACCATTATATCTATGAGTGCCATAATATTGAGATGAGAAATATTGTCTATTATTATTTATTCCACTAGGCAAGCCACATCCACCAGGAAATGTTTTAGTAGTTCCATCATAAGCAACATAACTACTTCCTTTTTGACAAATTGTGCCATAAGTAGCATTTTGTACTTCATTATTTACAAGTTCAAATTTCTTATAAACTAATGCTAAACATCCCGTATCGCTTACTCTTGGAAAATCATCAACATTTCCATCCAAATTTAAGCCATAAGTTATAGTAAACCAATTCCCGTTTTTAAATATGGATGGCTTAGCTACACTATCATTAGTATTATGTATAGCTGAAGTATGTTCTATTACTGGATTAGATACTAATTCTCTAGGATACTCATGAATTATAGCTGGCTGAATATTTGAATATTTATATGCCATCATTTCTGGAAGTTCATTAATTTCATTAGTTATTGTTTCTACTTTATTACTTAAATCGTCAATCAACGCACCATGAAGAATCAATCGTTTTACAAGAGCTACTGAATTGCTAGTTAAAACATCTTCTATAGTTTCATTTATAAAATCATTTTCATTTTCTTTTTTGAAGCACAATAATAAATATCGTGTTGAAAAACCAAAAAGATCACTAATGTTTATAATTTTTGACCAATCACTATACATTCCACCTACAAACGAATAATCTTTATTGAAATTATATCCATATACTAAAAATCCATCATTGCATTCTATAATATCAGCATCTTCATTATCTAAACCATAATCGATCATAGATGATATATTAATTGGATATTTAAAAGTAGCTCTATTTTGCCTAGTGTCAACATCTAATGGCCACACACCATGTGAACTATTAGGCGCACCTTTAACTAATAATTCATCATTATCGACAAATGCTGGATTAAAACGATCGATTTTTTGAATATAATAATCATAACGACAATGCTCATAAATAGAAATGAATGAATAAGCAATATTATTTTTAATATATTCAATACTTGGCGATATAAAAATATCAGTAAATTTTTCATTAGAAGTAAACCGAGTAGTGCTCTTATCATTGATATTCTCATCCCATTTATAAACGTATAAAAGTCCGTATAAATATTTATTAGTAGCATTAGTTTTAGTCTTACTTATCGGAGTATCTGAATATACACGAGTTCCATTTTTATCAAAATAAGAAAAATTTATTCGATAATTATCATTAACTGTAATTTCTGAACCAGGTCTAACCAATAATGGATACTTTAATATCGCTTCTCCATAAGTAATTGAAGTCTCATAATGTGGATTAAATAATGATGGTGAACGTTCATAATGTGCTTGTTTATAAAAAAGATCATCAAAATCATTAAAGTTAAATATATTTTCTTTTTCAGCTTTGCGTATATTTTCTAATTGATTTATTGAAATATTGTGCGCTACTCTATTACTAAGAATATCAACCGTTATCGGATCTAAAATGTTATTAAAATCTTCATTTGTAAATGGTGTAGAATCATCTTTTTTTCTAATAGTTAAATATACATAATACATATCATTATTTCCAGTTTTTGCAACTGATCTATTACTGGTCCATGTACTTTCAACTACTAATTCGCCATTTTTAGAATAGTATACAGCAAATATTTCATAATCAGAATTACATTTTATAATATCTCCCGGTTTTAAAACTACTGGATATTTAGTCGAAGTCCTACCAGTACTACTTTGATCAATAAATATTGGATTATATAAAGTAGCTCCATATGATCTAGAATACATCATATTTTTATAAAATAACTCATTAACATCCAAATTAGTAAATGATTTAGAATTATTATCCCAACCAGTAAGTGTATTATTCACTTCCTGCTTATAAGAATTCCAAGCGCCATTCATAGTGCTCTGATAAGCACTCCAATAATCTTGCAAATCGGACCAATCGTCGTCCATAGTGCCTTCATATGTATTCCAAATCTCACTCATATCTGCAAGTTCATTTGTAATACTACCATGCAACTTTTGAGCAAGCTGAATCAGAGCACTTCGAACTTCTTCACCGTATGCAGCATCTCGAAATGCATTAATCTCAGCAGTAATATCAGGTATTGCCATAAACTTTCCCCCTCGTATAAAATCCTAATTGAAAAAATAAAACAATGGTAAATAAAAAGAGAAAGGCAGTTAAACCTTCAACTACCTTTCCCAAAGATTTTACAAATTACGTGGCATTGTCAAATTAGTCACGACTTGCACTAACCTCATTGGAAGCGGCGTTCCCTGCTCTAGACAAAGCCAGAATACAGTCACTAAACCAGCAACGCAACATCCAGCAACTTTCGGTAAAATATTGTCCCAATTCACTTGCTTCGCTTCGACTATTTGCAGCTCTGTTCTCAGCCGTTCGTTTTCGGCTTTCTGCAATTGCGAATATGCTTTTGCTAAAGTTTCAACATTTTTACTACCTGCTGTAGCTTCGTTGCTTTCAATGTCCAATGTTGCATTCTCAGCAATCGCCATTGAAAGGTGCTCTTCCATTTCGGTTATTATTCGTGACGATGACGTTTTATGCCCTTCACCTTTACAAACCTTCAGAAAATGTCTCGTAAATAACATACTTTCTCCTTTTCTTACCATGAGACACCTATTTGTCCCATCCATTATAGAAGAGGTAATTTATGCGGGAAAATTCCATTTTGATTTTACGAAATTTCCTTCTGGAGAATTTTTCACTTTTTAAATATAACGATCAATAGGAACAATCACTTGATCGATTTTTTGGTATGCATCAAGATAGCAACGGTTCTTAGCCCCGTGCAACGTGAATTCGAAATACATTCCATCGCCATCACGATTAACACCAAGCAAAGCCTTGAAATTCTCAATGGCCTTGCACTGCCAAGTAATGTAAATATCAGTATTGGTGATGCGTCCATACTCAGAAACAAGGTCCTCATCATTATTCCAATACTTCACTACAGAGTTAATAGCAAGTTGACGGAACATAGTCTCGGTCATACCATTCAGATCAGCCATCTTTGTACTCCTTTAAATATAAATTACTTAGATTTAGATCGTTTCTTTTTAGCTTCGGCTATTCGTTTGTCAGTTGCATTAATAATTTCAGTACTTACATTATACACAGCTTGTCCATAATCGCGATTCTTAACCGCGGAAACTGTATCAAAGGCCTTCTTAGCCCTCATAGCAGTCTCTATAGGATCTCTTTTCTTCTTAGGCTTGGGTTCCTTTTCTTTACGCTTAAAGAAACTCTTCTTAGAAGTATTAGCAGACTTATCAGATTTAGCTGGTTTGACAGGTTTACTTACTGATTTCTTAACAACCGGCTCTGTTCGAGTAACAACTGCTTTAGTTGAACTTCTAGTTCCAATCTTTTGATTACTCGTAGGATTCAATCCCAAAGATGCCATACGATTCGCATTAAATATAGCCGCAGTCTCGGAAGAAATTTGTCCTGGTTTCTTCTTTATTGCTACTGATTTATTATTAGCTTTATTTTTTCTATTAAACTCAGCAGCATCGTCGAATATTTTACTCGATGCATTCTTTTTCTTTGAAGTATTATTTGAACCAGAAGTATTAACAGTAACTGGCTTTATGTTCTTATCTCGTAGTTTTCTAGGCTTCATTTTGTTAATACGATATGAAATATGCTCATCGCTTAACATCTTAGAAGCATTCTTTATTTTCGTCGAAGCATTAGGATCTTTCGACTTCTCAAGTTGTTTAATCCTATTTGCTTCATATATCTGCTCTTTAGCAACTCGCTTTAGAATTCTTTTGCGCTTTTTAGGGTCGAGCCCTTCTAATTCACTTTTATGCGTGGATTCTATTTGACTCTTCAT
Organism: Clostridiales bacterium; assembly: GCA_017649745.1. The sequence goes on from JAGCGE010000301.1 coordinate 5,346, forward strand.
ACCATTAAGAGTACTTCTACCTTTAGCAATTTTCGCTGCTCCATATATAGTCAATGCAGCTCCAGCACCAAGAGCTAATTTTTGCCCGGTAGTCATTCCCTTTTTAGAAGATCTTGTTGACTTTCTGCTAGTTTTTGAAGTAGGCTTAGTATTATAATCGTATTTATCATACCTACGCTTGCCAGCAGATGTCAAATGTCCACTATAATCTTCAAAACGCCTAACACCCCAATGCATTCCTCGAATACCATGATGCATTAAGTAATCACTATAAATATCAGCATGTTTAACATGACGATTTTTTTGCATGAGCTGCTTAACTTTATGTCGACCATAAGCACTTTGAATACTAGCAGAAGCTTCGCCTATTTTTCTACCAGCAGCTGCACCTATTCGTTCGCCAAGTGCTCCACTAGCATTCATTGCTAAATCCGACATGTAGTAATTGGCGATTGGATCATCGTCAATGGTTTTCTTAATTTCTTTAGCTTTATCTGCACCACGTTTAATGGTCTCTCTGTCTATAGATATAACCTCGCCAGCTTTATCGCGAATCTTTCTAGTTGTATCAGTATCTAATTTATCAGATACTTTTTTACCAACATTTTTCGCTGCTTCGCTAGCTTTTGCAACTGGTTTAGTATTGCCTATACGTTTTGCTGCTTCACTAGCTTTTGCAACCGGTTTAGTATTGCCTATACGTTTTGCCGTTTCTTTAGTTTTATCCGAAACTTTACTAGAAATATCATCGGCATTGTTATACAAAAAATATCCACCGATTTGTCCAGTAATTCGTCCAATAGCACGGCCACGTTTTTCATGGGCTGAAATAATTCGTTTACGACCAGCAGGAGTTAAAGACCCATCAGGATTTTGAAATCTTCTAACTCCCCACTTTTGCCCTTTAATGCCATGATGGGCTAAATATAAATTATCGACATAAGAAGGTTTGTATTCCATTAATCAACCTCCTTTCTATTTTATAATATTATTTTAAAACAAAATCTAATGACCGACTCTATCAGCTAACTTATCGAACTTGTCGGCGTACGAATACATAGTGTTAATATTACTGTTCAATTGCGATGTTATAGAATCCAATTGCCTAAGACTTTGTTTATCTCCGCCTTTGGTCGTAATTCTAGATCTGATATAATCATCACTATCAGAAACAATCTTTTCGAATTCTGCCGTTTCATTTCTAATATATCTAGCATTTTGACGACACATCTTACTAGATGCCGATCGCCAATTATTATCAACAGCATGTTTATTGTTCTCATACAAATCTTGGTAGTCATCTAAACGTCTTTTAGCTTCTGAACTACAAGTCTTTTCATAATCAGACATCATAACTTGAGGATTTGAACTTCTACTCTTTAAATATGCAACTCCGCCAACAACAGCAAGACCTGCTCCAACTTTAACTGCTACTTTAAGATTTTTCTTAGTAGAATTACTAATACCCCGATGCTTCTTCCCAGCAGAAGTATATGAACCGTCTCGATTCTGATACCTTCTAATGCCCCAATGCATACCTTTAACACCATAATGCATAAGTGAATCGGTATAGCTTGGAAGAATATCAGCACGTAACGAATCATTATAGGAAGGTGCGTATTCCATTATTACCCTCCTCTTTATTTACTATCTGATAACATTAGTTTTATTGTAATTATTAGTACTAATCCCGACAAGAGCACCCAAAAATGCATCAATCGCAGTAATAGTACCAACAATTTCAGTACCATAAGGGAGTCCCCAAATGGACGAAAGAGCAAAATATAGCGTACCGATAGCGGGAAGTACAATTAATGCAACATACTTAAGAATATCATAAATCTTATTGTCAAGAATCATAAGGTTCTCCTTACATCATACCGAACATACGTCGACCTAAAGTAAACGCTTTACTTTTATAAACTTCGCCCATAGTCGTACGATATGCACCTTCTGGAATAATAGATTCCATATCAAAGACAATCACTGGACTTTGAGCTTGAACAGTATTATACAATGCATCATTAGTATCAAGAACTGCATTGTAACCATTTTTCTTTAATTCATTAAAGAATTTGGCTCGCTGAGTAGCCACATCCTTGGCGTGTCTAGCATTTCCTCCGCCATCAGAAGGAATAGCATGGTTAAAGATTAAATATGCATCATTTAAATCTTTATCCGTCGGTTCGTAATTCGGATCAGCCAGTCTGTCCATAGCAGCTCTTGCTTTTAAATATCCAGGACTAAGCTTATGAACTCCATCCTCAAATCGAGCTCTTAAACGATCTTTATCTGTTACAAAATTATAAAAGTCTCGATCGTTCTCATAAAGATTACGAAATGCTTTTGCGCCACTATCTTCCGAAGCTACTTTAAGATCTTTAGCAGCTTTATTTTGAATGGAATACTTATAGAACATTCCAGTTCCTATTTCATTTCCATCAGAATCATACAATGGTCCAGGAGCTGGTTTATCGAAAAATTCCTTATAATGATCAATATCAGCTTTGGTATGACTAGCAAAAAACATATCAGCGTTTGCTGTTCTATCTTTATCAAACGACAATGTTTTTAAAACAGTACCTTCAGCTATAACATCATCGTAATGCTTTTTGTTATAGCGACTATACTTCTTTTTGCGAGCAGCTTTAATAGCTTTTTGCTCAGTCCTGCTATACGATCCGCCTTTTAATGGATAAGGAGGTCCATTACGTTGACCCCATTTTTGTCCAAGAATTCCATGATGTGCTAAATATAAATCATCAGTAAAAGCGGGTAAGTATTCCAAAACAATACCTCCTTTCCATTAAAAATATAAAGGGCAGTAAATTCTACTTCACTACCCTTTATAATTCGAACCTATGCTTGCACTCCATCACCAGCATCGATAACAAGACCAGACTTAACGCTTGCGATACGATATACTCCATCATCAGAATCTATAATAGCCCAACGCTGAGCTGGAGTATTGTTATCGGGATGAATCCACAAGCCAGTTCGATTAGTAGTTCCACCATTAATCGCATCGAGTCTCATGCCTGGTGCACACTTAGGCTCAAGTTCGAAATATAAACCAAAGCTCTTTTCAACCGGAATTAACTTCCATTGCTGACCAGAAGCAAACTCATTATTAATATCAATAATCTTATCATGGACTCTAACCGGTGTGTGGTCATCAGCTATAGAATCACGTACATCAAGATACATGTCTCGACCAAGATTACGAATAACATAATATCCATTAGTATTAACTTTCTTGATCTCGAACTGCTGCATTGGAGTATTGTTAGACTGATAAAGTTTCGTAGAATATGCGTCAGGGGTTGGCGTTGGAATCGGATCGGGCTTAGGTGCAGGCTCAGTAGCATAGTGAGGCCTGATAACGTATCGAATAGTAGCATGCGCTCTGGTCTTGTTCATAACTGAATTAGACACATTACCCTCGATAGTGTTAACGTATCCATTAATCAGAGGACCCTTGGCAAAGCCAATGTGATCAGTAGCATTCGTTCCCCAGTTCCAATCAAAGATCAAAATATCACCACGACGAATATCATTACGATCGACTAGATAATTCTTAGCGCCATTATTCAATGCTAGGTCTGTGTTCTGAGATGGGAATCCCTTAACAACAATTCCAGCCTTGTTAAGAACCCAACTAACAAACATGCAGCACCACCAAATCTCAACTGATGGTCCTGCCATCCAATCTTCACCAGTTATCTGAGCCATCCATCGACCATACTTGGAACCACGCTCTGGGTCATTCGGAGCATAATATCCAAGTTCACCCTCGGCAACTCGAATTACATCCTCAACCGTACCCATAGTGCTCTCACCTTCATCATGCTTTTCAGGCTCATGCTTCTTTTGTCCATTGTTGATTCGAGAGGGGTAGTCAACTACACACCAATCGCAATCATGATAACCAGAAACATCGTCAAACACAATATGACCATCAATGTATCTAATACCACCCTGCTGCCACATACCAATGTCGCCAGCTTCATATGGCCATTTTGAACGCCACCATGCAATCCAATTAGCATAATCTCGTAGCTCGTCAGCATACATGTTGTTAAGCCATGCTGAGCCACCAGTATAAAGACCAGCATAATATCCAAGCTGAATCAATCGATTGCAGAATCCCTTGATAACATTAGTCAATCCCCTTGCAGAAAGATTAAACTGACGAGGGTCTTCAACGTCCATGTAGCAAGGCAAATCATAAAAATGATTACGAATAATACTAGCAAAATGGTCAGCATCAGTTACGGCATTAGAAATATCAGTAGAAACAGTATAGTAATAATAACCGATATGTAAACCCGCATTCTTTGCATTTTGGTAATGACGCTCAAACCACGAATCTGTGTAGCGTCCGAGTCCCGTTTCATTGCCACCAGCCTTAATAATAACGCCCCAAAGATTACGATTCTTCTTCCATGCTTCCAGATCAATGTCTGGATCATACTTAGAAATATCGAGAACTAGCTCATTCATAGCGTACGTCTCCTTTTGGTTTTACGAAATTCCCCGCTGGGGAAAATATCAGTATCGTTTTTAATTATTGTTTCTTGTAATTCTCTATGGACTTTTTCTTGCGACGACGCTTCTTACCTTTCTCGATAATTGCGTGAACCTTTTCTTTAGCTTCTTCTATTGAGACTGAATGGTTGCTAATTTCATCAATCTTTTTCTTCTTTTTACGTCGAGGAAACCCAACATTACCTCGTTGCGATTCAATGAAGTCACCAAAATCAATCATGGCTTAGCTCCTCTAACTTCCATTTTGAATTTCTTCAAGCATTCAGATTGCTTTAACTTCAAGATCTTCTATTCGATCTATGTAACTCGATACAAAGTGATTGTGTCCCACAAGATCGTTGTATCTATCATGGAGATTAAGAATAGACGAGAGCTCTTCAGCTGTAATCCACCCTCGGTTTAAGCATTTCTCACAACTGTATACGATATTAACTCGCATGTCTGCCTTAGTTGCATCAGACAAATGGTCAAGTTTTTTATCGAGTTGATCACGCCATAGCTTACTCTCTTCTTGATAGTCTTTTAATTTATCAAGAATACTTTTTACAACCCAACCAATAATACCTGTAATTATAGTATTAATTATTATCTCTATAGGCACCTCGAAATCCATAGTCTATCCTTATCCCTTCTATTTTGGATTACAGCTTATCAATCCAGATAGCATCAATTGGAGCACCAGCGCCAATCAATACTTCACCCTCTTTATCAGAAGTAAAGGCAGTAGAAAGCCATGTGCCGCCTTTAATATGAACGGCAAAGCAATAGCCCTTACCGACAATCTCGATGCCAGTAATTGCCGTACCATCAGACTTTGCAGTAGCCTTATTAAAACCAGTCTGATAAGGCTGCCACCTACCCTTCTTTTTTGTACGAATACGAAACTTCTTAATTCCTTTAGCACCAATAGTAATATTAGTAATAGGCTCGCCTAATACACCTGCAAAATCTGCATCGGACTCGTCAGAATCGGACAATCCTGTAAAGTCAGGACCCCACTTTCCCGAATAAACCGAATACTTTGGCTCATCATTTTTATCGATCTCAACAACATTTTCCGCCGAAACCGCATTAGTCTTCATAAGATTACCTTTCTATATAAAACGTTCTAAACGCATTAAATTCAAAGCACAAAAAGCGGGCCAAGTATTTACTCAACCCGCTTGTAATTTTTTAAATATCACGAACTTCTAATTGCCTCACTCATTTCATGTATCTATCAATTCATGCAAGTCGTTGAGTGAAGCAAGTTGGTATTTCGACTTACACACTACCTCCACTCTTTATGCAGTTCGCTTAATAAAGAGCGAAGGATTTTCTACAGTTACAGTGGTCGCACCAGTATTCATAACCGTTACAAACTCGGAAGAACAGCAACAAGTCCTTATAGCAGTAGTAGTACTAACATTGTTGAGATCTCCGGCTGTAGCAGTTGTAGACATCATGGTGGTCTCAGTCAAAGGAGATCCGTTAGCCACAATAGAAAGCTCTGCCACACCAGCAACTGTAGCGCCGATATTTGCACTGAAATTAATTTCATAAATAGCGCTCTGCGCCCTAAGACCAACTGATCCAGAGCCCGCACGATAACATTCGCATTTACCGGTATGCAACCTAGTAGTATCAAAAATAATTATCTGGCCAGGAGCTATTTCCTGACTATCCGTGTTTGTAAGAATTAGCATAATGATAACCTCCACTTAAATATGGGAAGTTACATACAGCAACCATTATTGCAGCATCCATTGTTATTGCCACAATTGCAGAACGGATTGTAACCAGCACTATAAGCAGTACTCATAGGATAGCGAACGACACCCGCTACCGCATTTTGAAGTTCAAGACCCTGAACCTTCTGCTGAAGAGCCTCAATCTTGTTCTGCTGCATCATCTGTCGAGTTGCCTCGCCATCCTGCTGAATAGCCTGAACAATTGCAGAGGTATTCATAGCAGCATCATAACGATTCTGAGCCAGTCCTGCATTGAGGTTAGCATTATTGAGAGCAGCCTCGTAACGGTTCTGAGAAATGCCAGCGTTCAGATTGGCAGTATTAAGCGCCGCATCATAGCGATTCTGAGCAAGACCCGCATTGATAGCAGCGGTGTTGTCCTGAATCAGCATCTTGGTCGAGCAACAACAATCATTCTGATTGGACATAGCCTGCTGCTGCATCATACCAACGCCAGCAATATCACGCTGGAGCTCATTATACTTGTCATTAAGCATTCCAGTCATGTACTGAGTATTCTGGTTAGCATTCTGCATGCCCTGAAGAGCATTAGAGTTAATAGACGCAAGAATCTCACGCTCATTCGCCATAGAATTCTGGTTATCGAATCCACGCTGGACCTCATTAGAAGTAGCAAGATTCTCATAGCCAATTGCATTCTGGAACTGGTTATTACCCCAACCATTGCCCCAGCCGTTTCCGCCCCACATCATAGCGAAGAACAACAAGACAATCCACCACGAATTATTGCCACCCCAGCCATCATTACCATAGCCGTAACCGTAGTTTGGACGAAGTACAGCAGCCATATCAGCAGGAGACATTCCGCCACCACCGAGAGCATTCTCACCCATGATTATTCCTTTCATTTATCCATGATCTGTATACCATGTAGGAGGAGCGTTGTGTTTAACCAAAGAAGATGCGTAAGATTGTCTATACGCAAAAGCATCGTTCATCGTTTTCGAACGTCTGCACACTCTTGTAACTTCCATTTTGAATTCCCTAGAATAGTTTTACAGTCCGAACATGTTTCTAACTTGCTCGGGACCAACATTACGAAATTGATTGTAATCTAAACCTTGTTCTTGAAAAGCTTCTTCTGGATTTCTACCTTGCATCGAATCAGCAAATTGTTTGAATTGTGGATTATTTCGATACAAATTGTTAAATATCATGTTTTGCATTAAACCCATAGGTCCATTAGCTTGGGGGTTAGTTGTTCCGCCCATTCCTTGAGCCATTGGATTGCTGCCCATTCCTTGAGCCATTGGATTCATTTGATGAAGTGGATTTAACATTCTCAAGCAACTCCTTTAGTTGATCAAACTCTTCCCGAGTTACAAAATTCTCGGGCATCTGCATTTGACCACTCATCTGGGTATTCCCCCGCATCAAGGGAGAAAGATGCTGTGGCATTTCTTCTGAGCATTCCTCAAACTGATAAACATTAATGTTGTTACAACTTCCATTTTGATCGAAGCCGACAACATACATTATTGGCTTGTCCTCATCAAACAGAGCCATACGAGAATTGGGAGTTCCGCGATAGTTCTTCGCACCCTCAATACCCATGACAAAGACTAGGTCTTGCATTCCACCTTGACCCTGCGGATAACCATTCTGGCCTTGCTGATAACCGTTTTGACCTTGAGAATATCCATTCTGCATACCTTGCTGCCAACCATTATTCATTGGCTGCTGATTACCATACGGTGGACGCATGTTAGCATTTGCTTGAGAATATCCATTCATCTGGCCCAAGTTTCCTTGAGGATAGCCGTTATTCATTGGATACATACCCTGAGAATTTCCGTTCATACCATTCATACCCATAGGTTGGTTAGCCTGAGGCCAGCCATTACCCATAGCATTCATTGGTTGTTGATAGTTCATTGCCATACAATAATCACCTTCTTCGCTATTCTCTATGACTTCGTCCTCATCTTCTTCATCGGGAGGTCTGAGTACGTAATCCCAGCCTTTGTCGAAGGTGATTACAGGATGCTTGTCGATTTCATGACCTGTCTGATCTCCTTCTTCGCCAACATAGCCACCATCTTCAGCTGAGTTAGCACTAACAGACTCGCCATCGCCAACATAGACTTCAGCATGTAGAGCTAGATTGAGAAGAATATCACCGATCTTCAAATCACTTATTCCGACATTCGCAAATGGCAGTATTTGAAATCCTGCTTTCTCGAAGTCTTTTAGCATCGTACCTGTAAACCTCACTTTATCGCCACCAATATCAACATCGTAACCTGCTTGATTTGCGATAAAATATATAAACGATGAGCAATCAAAGTCTGGACCCCATCGACCAGAAGGAGGTTTCTGAGAATAACCTTTTTGTTCATCGTTTGCAATAGCTAAAGCTAGTTCAGCCATTTGTAATCTTTTAGATTTGGTTTTCGGCGGATCTCTATTCATAATGCTTTACTCCTATCTAATCGTCTAACATCCAGTCTATTTCTAAAATCTCATTACCTGTCAGCTTATCCATCACATCCGAGTATGAGATTTTAAAAATATCAACGTCATGTTCTATATTACCGATACGATCAAGTTCATTTTTAAATGTTGAAAAGTTGGGATCATCATATGGAATAATGTAGCGACCTGTTTGACGATCGTTATCATCCTTCTCTAGTTGTCCGTACTTTACTATCAATGCATCACGTGTTGTTATGTATGCTCCCACAGCATCTCGAAGAATACGAGTATTACGCGCAGCTGCATATCCAATAATATCAGCACGATTAAGAAACGGATTAAGTTTGGCAATTTTAGTTTCCATAGCAAAGTTTGTAAGTATCATACACTAACTTCCTAACTAGTAACCAACAAACCTTTATTAAATATCAATGATTCAGAGGACATATTACCTAATGAGATGGTACCGGTTTGTTCAGTAGGTCGTAATGAATAATTATGTTTTATTGTAACTTGCGCGACATTTGTTGGAATTTTTCTATTCCCATCTTGTTCATAATCTAAAATTGCCCAAAAAGTATAAGATGAGTTAATCAGCTCATATGTTACATACTTATATGTTAATTGGGAAGACATATTTCCGCTTAGAACACTAATAGTATCCGTTCTACCTTCATGATATGTAGAATATCCACCAGGAGATGTGTAATCCATAACGCCCAAAGATGGAGTTGAAAAGAGAACAGCGCCAGCACCGCCAAGCACCAAACCCGGAGTGCCATTGGGTGCAACATTAGTATCGAAATATCCAGCAAGAGTACCGTTTAAACTTCCTTCAATACGACCATTCTTGATACAAATATTATTTGTACCGTTACTATTTCCTAAACCGTCAGTACCAATATAAAAGCCTTCGTCTTGACTATCAGCACTAGTTTTATTAAAAGTCCAAAGTTTAGAATTATCGAAATTGAAACCAGCAATCAATGCAGTATTATCAACTGTATTAACTTTAAATAATCCAGTTCCATCATACCCAATAGCAATACCATCATGGCTTAAATAAAAACCATCAGTACTGTCATCATCAATGGATGTTTTACTATCAGCTAATATCAAATATTGATTAGTGAGATCAACTTTAAATAAACCAGTACTGGAATTACCTATGGAAAGTCCATCTAAACCAATATAAATACCGTCAACATTATCGTCATTTAACGATGATTTTTCATGATAGAAATATTCCGATGAAAAATCGAAACCAGCAACTTGCATTGTGCCAGAGTCCATGTCGGCAAGCAGCAAATATCCACCATTACCATCATCTACTGCAAGAGTACCCGTAGTGATTCGAGTAGCAACAATCTGACCATCCATAGTAATAGCAACTAATGGACTATTCCAATCATCACTAATAGATGAACGATCTTGGAACATCAAACCACCAAGGTTCCACATCCACATCTGAGTAGAAGATTCCTCATCAATTTGGTTAGTAATCGTCAAAGCAGACGTTCTGTCGCCCTTATCAGTACCGACCAAAGTAACAAAACCATTAGTGGCCATACTAATCATTGCCGCTGCATTCTCACGAGCTATTCGAAGAACGCCTTCTCGCGATGGAACATGCGAACTAATTGATGAAAGCTTGACTTTACCACCATTAATACTACCGCCAGAAGTTCGTTTAGTAGAACCATAATATCCATGGGTTTCTTTTGACATAGAGAATGTAGTATTCTCAGGATTGTCAAATGGTATTCGCATCTCTTTGACTATAAATGTATCTTTTAAACCATGAGGTTTAGAATAACAATTGATCTGATCGAGAAAATTAAAAGCCTCATAACCAGAACCAAGTAGATAATGCAAATCAAAGACTGTAACTTTCAAAGTTGTCAATGAATATTCATAGTCATTTAAATATGCTTCAGCTAATCGTAACAGCTCACCGGGATCATCAACATCATTCCACTCAACAGTTTGTTCGATACGACCGTATGTAAGCATAGCTGGATAGTTTATTAAATATTTACCAACAATTCGAAAATTTGAAGTGGAAGGCGTAAGGTTTTCTATCGTGTATCTATCTGGAACTTCTTTGTCTTCCGATTCATCGTTAGTATCTATCTCACCACCATACGGTAATATAGCCGTAATAGTTTCGGACCAATCAGTATCGCTTGTATAATCCATTAAATTCTGACCAAAATTAATGGACTGATGAGCCATCATCAACTGAGTATCAGTAAGTAAATCCAAAATATACTGACAATTAGATAAATTGGTTAATGGATTGTATGTATTGGGATTGAAATCTTCATTAATGCGAATACGTACATGAAGTCCCCAATCCTCAACTTCTTTGCTTAAATATGATAGAACATTACCACCATCAAATTCATGAGCATGATTTCCTATTGATGTGCCTTTAGAGCTAACATTGGAAATAGCTCCTGGAGCAATACTACGATATGGTTCAATAAATTTTGTCTGTACGTTGTAATTCTCCAAAAGGAAACGCACATATTCCGGAAGACTTATCGATTCGATCTCGCCAATAAACACTGTGCTATCATTAAGAAATGCCAAAACACCTTCGCATGTAATTTTCTTATAGTTATAAAAATCTTTAGAAATCTTAAGAATTCGCCCGCTCCAAATCCATGTTCTAGTACCATCTTGATTGTGTCTATAAATATCAATCGTAGTAGTAAAACAAGCTATGTGATCGTAACATACATTGCCAATTGGAACCGTGGCTTCAAATGCTCCAGCAGAATTGTCTTTCAAGGATAATGTAGCACCAATAAGTTTTGTGGCTTCTTGATCTGGTATAGAATCGTTATAGATAAGGTTACCATCAGCGTAAATTCTATACATTATAGGCTTCCTTTTCTAAAATCTATAGATACAGTTCCAGGACCTTTCAAATACATATCATAGCCACCAAACCGATCATATAGAATTAATTCGGGATCAATAAAAGTTCCGGAAGTATTGTACGTTTTCTCATATGTGTATCCAAGCTGATCATTCTCAACTTTAACACCCATGTTACTATCTGAAAAAGTAAGAACTGGAACCGTTGGCATCCAACCAGTTATACTATGATTAAGTTTTGCTCCATAAATCTGATCATCTATTTGGTCTTTTGCTGGCAACATAACTCCAACACGTTTCCACTCAGAACTAGGAACATTTATGTTTGTAAAAATACCTTTACTAGTACTATGAGTTTTATAAACTTGACAATTAATAACACCGTCATAAAAACTAAAAGGATCCCATAACCAATCCCAACCGTCTTCATCCATTTGACTAGCAGTTTGAACTGATAATTTATATGGGCCGACATCATAGTCTATCGCAACTGTAGGACATGTGCCAGAACCAGTGTTCCAACTATTGACTGCAAAACGACCATCGTAATACCAATTTCGATCGTCTTCCAGAACCATCATTGCTCGATGACCATGAAGATAATTCATAAGTTTAGAATATAAATCAGCCCAATAATAGTGTTCAGCAACAACAGCAAACTCTATCGAACCGGATCGGTTTTGATAGAGAGGAAATGGAGTTAACGATTCTGTAAGGTCTACCGTTCCATTAGTTCCAGGAATCTCAATATTATGAGTTTTAACACCTGGAGGTGGTATGACGGGTCTAGTTGTTGGAACCAAACCAAAATCTTCATACATATCAAAACTTCTATAAGCAGATCCATGTGTTGGTATTGTTTTAAACCATACAGAATGATACATCATATCACCCCCCTACTAGAAAGAACTGTAGATTCTCCAAGACTTGTATCAATTCCTGGTGACAATTGCCCAACAAGAGCACCATTGTCCATAACAACTTTCAATTGAGACATGGCTTCGGTTTGTTCACGCATTCCAAGAATTACTTGATTCAATTGTAATTGTATAGCATTAAGTAACTGCTGCTGTTGATTTTTATTTTCAGTAGAAAATTCATCAAACATTTTTTGTTGAGAAGTAATCATGTCATCTGAACTCACAGAAACTTCATCGTGAATGATGCTTTGAAGGTCAGAATCAGGCATTGTAATTCCATTTTGAATTCCACTAGTATCAAGTACTGGAGAAATAGTAGGAGAATACTCAGAATTTTCGTCTAAACAACTTAATGCATCGAGTGCTCCCATAGCCATATTACCAGCAGCACCGATGAATTCTCCAGAATTATCGTTAATGCCATTAGTTAAACCTTCTACTAAATATCCACTTAACTCATAACCTTCTTTAGAAGGTGATTGAATACCCAAAGCATTCTTTATAGATGTTAGTATGCCAGTTCCAATGTTTCCAGCAGTATCCCATAAACCAGTTGCAAAACCAGTTATACCATTTATGATACCCTGAACTAGATTTTCGCCAACTTCTTTTAGATCATCAAGGAGTTGCTTGCCATCAAATTCTCCTAAGAAACCTTTGATTAATTTTCCAGCACCCTTAGCCATAGTAGCGACGCCATCAACAATGGCATCAAATATAGCTGTAATTAGTTTTCCGATAGCATCATATAATTTTTGATGATTGTCTTCAATGGCTTTAGCAAGACCCTCAATAAAACCAATAAGCATCTTAAATGCAGCATCGACAATATCATCCATCTTATCGGTTACGCCCTTTATAAAAGCAAGAGCAATGTCGATACCCGACTCAATAATATCGTCAAGATTTTCAGCAACTGCATTTAAAAAGCCGGAAATAATCTTAAGCGCTGAATCAGCCATTTGAGGCACAAATATCTCAAGTTGAATCAATAAAGCAGCTATTAAAGAAAGTATAACTCCTGTAATAGTTGGTATCATTGTTTGTACAATTTTTAATGCAGTTGTCAATATCGTTGTTATAGCTTCGCCAACTCTAGGAGATTCAGTAATAATAGCTTGTAATATAGAGTCCAAAACAAGTCGAATCGCCTCAACTATTTGAATGGAATTGGTTTGTAAGAAATTAATAAACTCACCAAGTAATGTATTAAGCCATTCAAAGAAATTAGGCGTTTGTTCAGTTAGGAACGCGAATAATTCAGTAAAGAATGTTCCAAGAACTTCAAATACTTGAGGTATTTGTTCGACCAAGAATGTCCATAGCTCAGTAAAGAATGCACCCAATGCTATGAATACTTGAGGAGTCAGTTGAATTATTCCCTGAATTATAGCACTACCTATTTTTACAACTGCCTCAATAATTTGGGCAGCACCATTACCCAATGTGACAACAAAATTTATAAGCGATTGAGCAAGCGCAGTTACTACTTCAGGAATGAAAGTAATAAGATTCTTAAGTAAATTTAAAAATGATTCAAAGGCAGCATTTTGAGCAAATTGAATCATAGAGTCTCTAATGCCATCAAATGCATTAGCTAATGTCAAACATACAGGAGCAACAAGTTGGACGAGATTAATAGAAAGAGACAATTCAGTAAATGCAGTTGCAACTAAAAATATAGCCGCAGCAATTGCGATGATAGCAGGAGCAGCCGTCTCCAAAGCTTTTGCGCCAATAACTAAACCACCTAATGCAACTGCAAATACAGCAAATCCCTTTGCTAAATCATCCCATCCCAATTTAGCTATTCCGGCTAATGCACTAGCAAGCAACTTCATACCTACAGCGAGCATTAAAAATGCTCCGCCTAATGCGAGTAATTCATCGGATAAACTAGTGCCTTGACCGTCCATACCCTTTTTGCCACCAGAGTTAATATACTTGGCAGCAGCGACCATTCCACCTAAGCCAACTGCAAATACAGCAAGACCTTTCGCAAGGTCATCCCATTCAATGTCAGCCATCATTAGGCATGCTTTTCCAAGTATCTTAACTGATTCGGCCATTAAAATAAGACCTATCGCATCAGTAGCTTTAAAACCTTCAGCTTTACCAAGTTGTTGTGCAGCAACTACTAATCCGGCTAATGCTATTCCAGTAGCTATCATGCCTTGAGCCAATTGACCCAAATCCATATCACCAAACATCTTTACTGGAATTATCAATAAATTCAATGCAACCGCTAGCATTATTAATGATGTTGTTCCAGCAAGTTCACCTTTGCCTCCAATATCAGCTAACTTGTCTGCTACTTTTGTTAATGCTTGAAGAAGAATGATAATACCTAATAAACCTTGAGCCATGTCTTCGAAATTCATACTTCCAAGCATTGTAACAGCAAAGCTGATCATTAATATGGCAGTACCTATAGCAGCTATAGCTGGTGCAGCAGCTGCTAATGTAGCAGCATCTTCAGCTTTAAAAGTTGAAACTTTTGTTAAAATCTTATCGATCATCTCAAATATGACAATCACAACACCAGTTGAGTATGCTAATGCTGTAGGATCGATCATTGATAATACAAACATTGCAGCAGCAATTTCGAGCAATGAAGTTGCAATCATTTTAATGCTATCGACTTTCATTCGAGTCTTAAGAGCCTCTAATGCTTCGCCAATACCATCGACAAAAGTCTTAATTATGCTTACAATGTTCGAAATTCCACTAACATTTTTACTAAAATCTTTAAAGAAACCAAGTAAACGGTCTATCAATACTATGATTCCGCCAGATGTAAATATTTTGTCTACATCTAATTCGCCATTATCATCACTAAATACTCGTTTAATACCATCTGCAAATTGTTTAAGCTTTTCAATAATGGTATCCAACATTGTCATGTCATCAGTACCACCAAGAGCATGCTTAATACCCTTAAATATAGCGTCTAGAATATCATGCAACTTTTGCAAAGGATCTATGTCTCTAACGACATCAAACAAACCCTTAATTTTCTCAGTAACAGTTCCAAAAATATCAGACAGTTTTGGAACTCCATTTTCTCCAGTTATTAAAGACTCTATAATTTTAGAAAAATCAGTTAATGAGCTACCAACATCCTTAAAAATGCCACTTAATTCAACGCTGTTGGGAAGTATGCTAGATAAAATTTCTCCCAAACTATCCCAAGCAGATAGCAAAACAGTACTAATAAGTTCGCCAAGAGCTTTAAAGACGTTAAATATACCTGTAAACAATGCCTCGATACCAGACATCATTACTTTATTAGCAATTAATGATTCTGTAAACTCTCTAAAACGAGTTGTAACTTCATTAATAAATATGCCGATTTCTCTAATAGCTGGACTAAATACGCTTGCAAATGCCGTTGCTATCGGAGTAACTACAGACAATAGTGCTTTGAACGCATTAGAAAGACCTATGATAACATTTTCAAATGAACCAAATATATCAACTTTATTACTAGTCATGACGCTTATAAGATTGTCGAACATGCTAGTAAAACCACTAAAATCTAAAGTATTGGCAATAGTATCAATAAAATGATTAATACTAGTAGCCATTGTCTGAAACATTATTGCAATTTTAGAACTGCCATCTATGGCATGAGTCATGCCATCAAAAGCATGGACAAATATACTAAGCTTATCTCCTAGTATACCAAGAACTTCAGATATGGTTCCAAATGGCTCTATTATGTGGTTAAATACAGAGCCCAAAGCCATCCATGCTTCTTTAATGAAAGTTAATTTTGCCCAAGCAGAAGATTCCAGTGCTCCTTGAATAGCACTAAAGAATTTCATCAAACCTTCGCGATTTGCAGCATTCTCAGTTCCAAAATGTTTATTAAATGCTTCACCGAAAGATGCAACTCCTTGAACAACATAGTCGAATGCCTTAGCAATGCTATTCAATACATCTATCTTAAAAAATGAAGAATGGAAAAGCGCATCTAATATGTTTCCAATACTTGGAATCATGCTTGATACTGTGTCGAATAATGTTCTGCAACTAGTAGCAACTTGATTAAATACGTCTCTCAGTCTAGCTAATCTATCAGTATTAGCAAGAGAATCTTTAAAGCTAGCGGTAGCGGATTCAAATTGACGACTAAGATCAATTAATTTCTGTCCAGTAATCATAATATTACTGAGTGGTTCATCCATCTTAGCTAATTCTTCAGATGAAAAATGCCCCCAGAAATTAAGTCGAAATGCTTCTTTTATTTGAGTTACTATATCAAGCAGACTTTGAAAAGTATTTCGAAGACCTTGAATGACTAACTCACGTCCACCCATCTCGGATGCAAGCATTCTTTGGCCTTCAATTAATTCTCCAGTCTCGGCATCAATTAATTGGTTTTCCTCATTATACGAATACTTAGCTTTGGACCATGTTTCAAGTATTGCATTTCGAGAATCGGCTGACTTTCCGATATATAAATTCATAATATCAGAAATCTCTGTCCAAAATCTCTTAGCTTGCTCAAAATCTCCAAATATGTATTCCCAACTTTGAGTCCATCCCGATTGCAATGCTTCCTTTAATGTATCTATTAACTGAGTAAAAGTTTTAACCTTGGTAGCTGCATCAGTAGCTGCAGTACCCATCTCCATAATATGATCAATTTGTTCTTGATCGAAACCTTTTTGAGCCCACTTTTCACGAAGATTTTTTTCTTCTGTTTCTGTTAATTGATCAATCGTACCTGTTAATTCTTTAATCTGCTGCTCAGAATATCCACGAGCACGCCAAAGTTCTTGCATGCTCTCTACTTGAGCTTTAGTATAACCTTCTGTGCCAGCAGTAAACTTCTCAAGAGTATTAATCAGAACATCGGAAGTAATCCATCCAGAGCTAAGAGAATCTCGAAACGATATCTGATCATTTACCAATTCTTGAAATTGCTCATCTTCAACTTCCATTGCCTTTGCGGTATCGATAAGCTCTTTCTGGAATAGCTTACCGCCCATACCAGCATTGACAACTGAGTTCCAGTCCTGCAACTTAACAGTTCCAGATGCAAGAGCTTGAGAAAGCTGATACATCGCAGTACTTGCTTGCTGTGAATTTGAGCCAGACATAGCCGCCAAATTAGCAATACCCTGAATAGCAGTAGCAGCCGTATCCAATTCAACACCAGCAGCAGTAAACGTGCCGATGTTACGAGTCATCTCGGTGAAGTTGTAAATCGTCATGTCGGCATAATGATTCAACTCATCGAGAACACTATTTACTTTTTCAATACGTTCGTGCTCTGTTGTTAATCCTTGCTCTTTAAGCTTATCACTAGTGTTTGCTAAAATGGTCTGAACAGAATTAATCTGTGTCTCGTATTCTTCTAGACCAGATCTAACTGGGTCTATAGTTATTGCTTTTCCGAGATTGGTTGCGACATCAATAATTTTATTATTAATTCTATCTAAAACTTTTAATGCAAGTAAATCAAGTTCACTAAATCCATTTTGAACTTTAAATAAGCCATCTTGTAGAGCACTAAAACCCATGTTTTTCGTGGAATCACCAATTTGCGAAAGTCCATCAGCAATGCCACTAAAATCCAATGATTCTTTTAATTTATCAATGACATCTAAAGCATCGTCAGCAGCATCGGTAAAGCCAGTGACGTCTAATACCATTGAAACAACTTCTTTAGTAACTTCGACTGACATCAGAGCTTAACCTCCTCTGCTACCGTGTCATGCAATTCTTCTGCTAATTCACTTAATACAGGATTAATATAATCATCTCCAGGAACATAACCGCCGTTCCTAGTACCATGCCCATATTGAAGAAGAATTGCGACGTTCATACCATCAACTTCATTATCATTGAAAAAACACAATTGAGCTGCACTATCCGATTCTTCAATTATTTCATACTGCCACGATTCAGCTGTAGTACCAGTATCAACAGGGGTAGCCTCAGCAAGCATGTCAACGCCCATGTCGCCAATATCTTCTAATATTGACTTAATACGTTTTTTATCAATCTTCTTTTTAAGACGTTCTTCAACATCTTTAAAAAAGTCTTTATCATGCTCAAATCTGATTTTCAAAATATCACCCCCTAGTATGCAAAGCTTTTCGTCGAGCAGCATTCAAAGCTCGATTACGAGTTGCCAAATCTCTATGACTCATCTTCTCTGGATTATTCTTAGCATTACATACCTTAATTAGCATTAGTAAACGATTAATATGCCACTTTTCGCATTCAAAAGGTATGTTGCAAACTATCATCCAGTAGTAAATAAGTTCAGACGTTACAATTTCTCTATTAGAACTCTTTTTTAGGTTAGTAACTGTAGTAGCAGTCATTGGACTTTTAATATAGTTACTTATCTCCGCCATGTTTTTAGGAGTCAATGCACTGTAAACATTTGTCGGAACAGTGTTTAAAGTCATGCATTTGATATAGTCAAGCATTTCTTCATTCGTACGCTTATCTTTATCACTTCTACCCAAAAAAGGTTTACACCACTTTGACTCCCATTTTGAAATAGATAGGAGAGAATGCTCCAATTTCAACTGAGTGTCATTAGTGTGAATAAAACTTTCAGTCTTTTCATCAAATAGCTCAGTTCCCGGAACAGTGATTTGAAGCATTCTCTCCTCCAAACTCTACTAATTAAGTTTACTAGTCCGCATCTCTTCGGCATGACTCATAAGCGTCTTCTTTGGATCTGGCCCGAGACCATTTCGCATAGCACTAGGTATAACTCCAGTTATAAACTCGGCAAATGACTCATTATTAGTTCCAAACTCCCAGAAAATCTCTTCAAAAGCTGGAGATTGCTCGAACTCTTCTCGGAGCTTATCGTTCTTAATGAAACGCTTTCCATCAGAACTCTTCTCACCATAAGCCATAAGAAGCATGTGCTTGATTGTAGAGATAATAGTCCCGTAATCATTGGCCTTCAAAATATCACCAATAGAACCACTAAGACTCTCACCAGGTCCAACACTAAACTCAAGCTCGGCCAGCTCGACTTTATTCAGATTGAAGTAGAAATCTTCAGTATGCGTAACGCCATTGTAATCTTCATAGGTAACAGTCTTCTTATACATGTATGAGTCTCCTTAAATTTTTGTTAGTAAATATCAATAAATTTTAAGTAAGAGTTTCGACAATCGCAGCAGGAAGCGGAAGCTTAGCCGCAACAGCCTCACTACCACCACTAGCAGCAGTACCATAAATAATAGTCTCAAGAGCAGCCAGCTTAGCCGGAGCAGTCTTGGTGCTATCAACCGTAATAATTGAGGTGGGCTTAAAGCCGACAACCTCGACAGGAGTGGTCGTAACCGACCAACTGAAGCTAATAGCCTCAGGAGAATCATTCACTGTCGCATAACTACGGTCAGAAGGAGAAGCAAGACAACCATAAACAAAATGAATCTTGTAGCCAAAGTCAGTCTGCTTCTGGTCATTACCAATAAGAGTACGATAAGTAATACCGAACATCTTACGAGGCTGCTGACCAATAGTAGCACCAGTAATAAGCTCGCGAGTACCATCGCACTGCTCAAACTCCTCAGGATAAGTATATGCCTCGATTGAGAGACTTGCCTCCTCAGCCGACACTAGATTGAGATACTTAATGTTATCGGCCCAAAGAGGAGATGCCTCACCACCTGAAGCAGACTGGCTAATGCCAGTAATACCGTTCCAAGCAACACCAGCATCGTATGGATCGTTCTGGTCTACGATGGTCTCCTTAATAGGATACAAAACTACTCGGTCTACACCAGTCTCATATAGACGTTCGCCAGTTTGATCCCAAGTAATAGCGAAATCGTTTAGCGGCATTTCAACTCCTTAAAAATAAATAGTGAATACATCATGATTTAAAGTATCCGCAGCATAATATCTATCATATGAACAGTAAGGCAACTCTAAAAGTTTGTTAACTATTTCACTCTCAGGTGTTCTAGTTATTAACAACAGACTATATCGAACCATACTATTATACGTTTTATTATCCGCATACTTCTGCGCAATTTTAGAACGTTGATAAATAATGCACGGGTATTTTAACTGAATAGTTGCTGGAGGTTGAAAATATACATTATTCGACCCTAGGATGTTCACCAGTATCTGCTGTAATTCCAACCGTCGGTCCATTGTATACACCTCCAATACTGAGTACAAGTCTAGGCGTCTGGACGTCTACACTACTAATCTCCCAATAACCGCCTAACCATTTTATGTATCGAAGTTCCATAAGATGATTTGAAATATAGGGATCGGCCACTATGGAAATAGTGTTGTTAATATTGAGGTTCTTATTAAGTTGCTCTCCATTATCCCATCGACGTGAATTTTTAGAAATTTCACCACGATAATTTCTTTCAACTGGAATTTCATCCCAAATGCCGGAACCTTCTGGTTGTTCGGCCATAGTAACAAAACCTATTGGTCCAAAAAATCTAGCCAAGTAACCGACCCCCTTTCAATTTTAATTCCATTTTGATTTATTCGGAAGCTAAAACTAGACTACTCAAATCAAGGATCTGTTCGAGAGTTTCTCCGTCAAGCTCCTGAGTAATAATCATAAAGTCATCACTATCTTTGACTTCAAATACCATAATTTTATCAGTATCGGCTAACAAATCGTATGAAATATCATCATACAGTATTGTAACACTCTCAAGATCGGAATAATCATTCTCAGAGAAATCTAATACTATGAAATGATATGGGGATTCGCCAATAGTTCCATGTTCAAAACTAAATGGATCCCATAACCAATCATCAAGAGCATTTAAAGTACCGGTTATAGTATCGCCAGATACTGACAAACCAGTTTGAACCTGGCCGACTTGTACATGTTGATACTCCGCACTCTCAGCAACTGGTTTAACTAAAAGTGGGTTTAGCCTTTTACCAGTTCAAGCTGCGACAAATCGTAGGTCTGAGTCCTGCTATTAGTGCCATCACTCTGAACAATTACGAACTTCTGGTTAAACTTATTGCTAACCTTGAAGACGCCATTCTTGTCTGGATCGTTAATAATCTCAACAAGTCCGCTACCAGCCGAAGGACTCATACCAACCTTAACGCTGGTAAGGTCTGCAAAATCATTAGCAGATAGATCAAGAGCCATGAAGTATCCATTATCCCACTGAGAAGCAATTGCCCCACTATCAAGATACTTTAGCTTACCCTTAATAGCATTTCCACTAATAGTAACATCTTCCTGGATGTCAGTCACATCCGTTCCAAATATAGTCTCCTCACCCGAGACTGCATTAAGAGCGAGGGCGCTTAAGGGTTTACAGTTGAAGAATCAACCTCAAGAGCAATTGCAGAGTACGGAAGAGTCAGAGCACCAGAGCAACGAGTCTCGATCAGATACTTCATCTGGTTGTAATCAATGTCGAAGTCATCAAACAGCGAGACCGCTCCACCCTTATCAGCACCAACACTGTAGTCAGCAGGATTAACAATAAGTGCGAGAAGATTCATAGTAGCAGCAGTAATGCCAGCCTCAGCATCGGCAGCACGGCTACGAGTAATATCCTCCATAATAGGAACCTCAATGATCTCAGAAACGCGCATAGCAGTAGCGAGCTCATTCATGTCCTTATAAAGGCGACGTCCGATACCATCCTTAGCAAGAAGCAGATCGGATATAACCTCATTAGTAGCGAACATAACCGGATTGCCAGTACCCTTATAGTCCTTACGAGCACGAACGGCAGCATCAATGATCCTAGAAGACTTCTGGTCATCAGTATCATTCTGACCGAACTTAACCTCCCAATAAATGGTGAACACATCGTCATCGCCATAAATCGGACGAATCTTATCAGTCTTGATCTTATCGGTATCATTAACGCCACGACCATCGCCAACAAGAATAGCACGGCAGATTTCCTCGTTAAGCATTACACGAAGCTCCTGCTTAAGCCATGCGATGACGTCAATATCAACAATATCAATAGTGTCATCACGATCAAGCGTCTGCTTCTTATAAATGGTCTGAGGAGTAGTCTCGCGACTAAGCAAAGAAATGACCTGATCGACCTTGCGGTTACCCTTAACGTAACCCTTTGCACGAGCAGCATCCGGAGTCAGATTTGCAGCAACCGACTTGATGCGAGAGAACGGAGTACGCTTAATAGAATTCCAAAGCTTGTCGACCCAACCCATGTTACGAGTGATGAGATCCGGCTCAGGACGAACCATACGGGCCTCGGGGAAGAGAATATCAAGATTCTCGATACCATGAGCAAGGAAGACATCACGAAGAGAATTAGAGCTACCAGCATCGGCCATAATAGCATCAAACTCATCGTGGGTAAGAATATCATCAGTGTCATAGTACTCGTCATCAAATACATTGTGCTTCATATCATAACCTCCATCAAAACTATGCTTCATATCGTATTCCTCAGCCATCTGACCAAGGAGATAATACACGACATTCTTCTGATCTTCTGTAAAGGTGTTGAAAACGTCTTCTATGGTGTCGTCGGGATCAGCATGCTGCATCTCGTATTCATACTCATCATCGTACTCATACTCATCATAGTCGTCGTCATCATCATACTCATAATCGTCATCGTACTCATCGTACTCATCGTACTCATCATCGTAGTAATAGTCGTCATCATCATCGTAATAATAGCCATCGTCATCAGCATGCTCAAGAGCATCGGTAACAGCATCTTCGATAAGATCCTGAATATCATCAAGCTGATCATCACTCAGATCATCGAG
>JAGCGE010000302.1 GCA_017649745.1 Clostridiales bacterium
ATATCCGTCGTTAACCTCAACAACGTCATTGGTCTTACCAAGACCCTTAACATCTTTAAGAAGAATAACTTTCATCTAAATACCCTCCAAAGGAAAAAATAAGGGCGTCTTCTTTAAAAGACGCCCTGTAATTATATACTAATTTGTACTCAATTCCAAATCCGCTTATTGGGACATTAGTCTGCAATAAATGGAAGAAGAGCAAGGTGACGTGCGCGCTTGATAGCGGTTGTAAGTTCACGCTGGTGCTTAGCGCATGTGCCTGTCATTCTCTTAGGAAGGATCTTGCCGCGCTCGGAAACGAATTTACGAAGCTTAGCGGAATCCTTGTAATCAATAACTTCAACCTTCTCTGCACAGAAAGAGCATGTCTTTCTTCTGGAACGTCTCGGTCTCATATTGCCACCGAATTCACGACCTGCCTTAGGTGCTCTGTTGTCAGCCATAAGTCTAAATCTCCTTTACTTGAATCAAACGTCAAATGGCAAATCGCCATCTTCGTCGTCTTTTTCCTCGAAGATACTGGTGTCCACAGAAGGGATTGGTGTCTTAGGAGCTTCAGGTGCTGCCTGAGAAGGAGCCGGGGCTGAAGCAGGAGCTGCTGCTACTGTTTCTCTTGAACCGTTACCTGATGCTGAAGATTCACAGAACTCTGCTTCATCTACTACAACCTCAGTTACATAACGCTTCTGTCCCTGATTGTCATCATATGTACGTGTCTGGATGCTTCCTGTAACAGCGATCTTGCTGCCCTTACGGAAATAGTTACCAATGAAAGTAGCTGTCTGTCTCCATGCAACGCAATTGATGAAATCTGCCTGACGCTGACCATTACCGTCTTTAAATCTTCTGTCTACTGCGATAGTGAAACTACATACTGCAGTCTGATTAGAAGTGTTTCTTACTTCCGGGTCCTTAGCCAGTCTTCCGATCAAAATTACTTTGTTCATTAAAAACCTCCGTGTCGTACGATTACTCGTCTACACGAACAACAAGGTAACGCATTACATTCTCTGTGATCTTAAGCTTACGCTCGATCTCTCTTGGGAATGTGTTCTCAGCTGAGAATTTAAAAGCAAGGTAGTAACCTTCCTTCTGGTCTTCGATCTCGTATGCAAGCTTCTTGATACCGAGAACGTCCAGTGTGTCGATCGTAGCACCTTCTTCAACCTTAGCCTTAACGGACTCTGTAAGAGCATTCAAACCCTCTTCGCCGATGCTTGGATTGAGAACTACAACCATCTCATACTTGTTAGCCATGATAATTCACCTCCTCTTGGACTTAACGGCTCATCAATTCCTGACGAGCAAGGATAACTGTCCCAATGACAGCGACTGATAGAATATCACAGCATTTGCAAATAAGTCAAGTTATTCGCCACAAAAATCACAACTGAGGCCTAAACCTCATTCCTCGTATACATTCAAATTCTTACTAACGTATTTTACATCATGCAAGATTAAAATGAAACGTTTGTTTAAATCCTCATCGCACCTAGATCTTTAAGGATGTATGGGAACAAGATCTTAAGCCAAGCTTCAAGAGCCTTTACTGTATGCTCGTAAGTTAAGTCGTTCTCGCCCTCAGGATCAGGGATAGCAAGAGAGATAACTCTTCCCTTGTCGTCCTTCATGACCAATCCCTTTGAAGCGAGATACGAAGAAAGCGAGAATACCCTTCCCTCAAGCTCAGGGAAAGACTTCAGTATCTCTACTGCCTGCTCGTCTTTCATCGCAACGATGATGTCGTTCCTGTCATAGACTGATGCGCTTGCTCTGGTCGTCTTATGATGAGACATCGAAATGCCCGCATTTTTAAGCGCTGTTATCATCTTAGGATCCGCATCTTCACCGTCAGCAGCATAGATACCGCATGATTCGGAATAGATCTCTGCCTCAAGGCTGTTATCGTCGCTTAAACAGAACGGTCCTTCTTCGTTTATGAGCTTTTTGAATATACCTTCGGCTGCTACGCTAAGGTTCCTGTTCTTAGAGCATACGAACAGAACCGACAAGGTAGCGCCAAGATCAGCATTAAATACATGCTTCTCGCCTGTTTTCGAAAAAGATGAGGAGCTTACGTCTTCGCCTTTCTTACCTGCTGCCTTCAAAAGCCTGTTCATGTATGCTTCTTCTATGTCTTCGCCCGAAAAGCCGGGAGCAAGGATCACTTCGACTTTCTGGATGTCGAGAAGTCTTAATCCGTCAAAGAGATGATGTGAAGCAGCTTTTGTATCAGAACTCTTGCCATAGATATAGAATTCAATGTGAGATAAAAGGACGTTGTCTCCAAGCTTTTCGAAAAGGTCACGGACTTCGCTTCCGCAGAAGATACCGATCCTTGAAAAAGGTTCATTCTTCAGTATTTCCTGAGCCTTCATGATGTACGGCTTAGCGATCTCGAACATCGCTCTTCTGTTATCTTCGCTGTCATCATCAGTTACTGTAACGTCTGATGGATAATCGATTACCATTACTTCAGCTGAAGGCGCATAGTGGCGGTACTTCATGCCCGGAGCCTTAGGAGTCTCACCTTTATCGACGCTCGTATGAGATGAAGTCTTCTTTCTACAGACGTCCTCGATCATCTTCTTTGTAACGGCACCAGGTCTTAATACAACAGGCTCTTCACCTGCGGCATCAACTACTGTTGATTCAAGGCCGACATCGCTCTCGCCGCCGTCGATGACTGAATAGATATATCCGTTCATGTCGTTATAAACGTGTGAAGCTTTCGTAGGAGAAGGGCTTCCGGAAAGATTAGCGGAAGGTGCTGCTACAGGAACTTCGCAGTAACGAAGGAACTTGTTGGCTACTTCATTAGACGGCATCCTAACACCTACGGTATCAAGTCCCGCAGTTACGTTGTCAGGGATCTTGGAAGACTTCTTCATGATGACCGTGATAGGTCCCGGCATAAATGCATCGATGAGTTTCTGGGCATTAGGAGTGATCTCTGAAGTCAGTTCAGCGATCTGGGATTTATCATATATATGTACTATAAGAGGATTATCCGAAGGTCTTCCCTTTGCTTCATAGATCTTATCTACGGAACTTGCGTCAAATGCATTTCCTCCAAGTCCGTATACCGTCTCTGTCGGAAAACCTACGAGCTCGCCTTCTCTTAAGTGCTTTGCGCTGTCCTTAAGTTCCTCGTCGTCAGTTCCTTTTATGAGTTTAGTTATCTCGTATTTCTTGATTCTTTCCATGATCAACATCCTTTAATCTTCGTCATCAGAATTGCTAAATCCGTCAGATGCATTAGCTACCGTAAGAGCATTTATTATCTCATCGAGGTCGCCTGATAAGATCTCTTCGAGCTTATAGAGCGTAAGTCCGATCCTGTGGTCTGAGACTCTTCCCTGATGATAATTATATGTCCTTATCCTCTCTGATCTGTCACCTGTTCCTACCTGAGATCTTCTTACTGAATCTTCGGCATTCTTGGCTTCAGAGTTTGCCATCTCCCAAAGACGGCTCTGGAGGACTGCCATTGCCTTGTCCTTATTCTTGTACTGGCTTCTTTCATCCTGACACTGAACAACGATACCTGTCGGGATGTGCGTGATCCTTATAGCAGAATCAGTTCTGTTGACGTGCTGTCCACCTGCACCCGATGCTCTGTATCTGTCTATCCTTAAATCTTCAGGATTTATCTTAACGTCTGTTGCTTCAGCTTCCGGAAGCACCGCAACTGTTGCAGTTGAAGTATGTACTCTACCGCCTGATTCAGTTACAGGAACTCTCTGGACTCTGTGAACACCGCTCTCGAACTTGAATCTGCTGTATGCTCCCTTACCTCTGATCTCGATCGTGACTTCCTTAAAGCCTCCGAGCTCAGTCTCGTTGGAATCGATCATCTCTGCTTCGAATCCTTTTCGCATACAGTAACCTTTGTACATCTTAAGCAGGGTATCAGCGAAAAGAGCTGCCTCTTCACCGCCTGCACCGGCTCTGATCTCCATGATAACGTTCCTGTCATCACGAGGATCTTTATCCGCAAGAAGGACTAAAAGCTCGCTCTCGAGCAATGCCGATCTTTCCTTAGCTTCATTAAGCTCTCTCGTGTAGAAATCGTGCATTTCCTTGTCTTCAGGTGATTCGAGCATCTCAAGACAATCCTTGATCTCGTTCTGACAGTGATCATATTCCTTGATCTTTGAAACCTTGTCCTCAAGCTCGCCAAGTTCTTTATTAAGTTCGAGATATCTCTTGGTATCCGCCGCCACGCTCGGATCTGACATCGTCGACATTATCTCATCGTATCTCGCCAAAAGCGAAGAAGTCTTTTCTTTATCTATAGCCATTATCTGTTCTCCTAATGTTATTAATTATAATAAATAATTAGAACAGCTAATGCTTATCCTCGCCTACTATCTCCTTTTTCATAAAAAGCAGCAATTCCTTTTCGAACTCGATACTTCCCGGATTAGAAGCGTTCTCCTTCCTGAAGATCTCGCTTCTGGTTATGTCAGTACTAGACAGAAAGAGCGAACTGCAGTCTACCGTATAGCCTGTCCTTAGGAAAAGATACTCCCTGTAGTTACTTGCTGCTTCTCTTCCCAACACGATCACCCTGGTATCTGTCTCTTCTATACACTTCCTGAAGCGTTCCCTGTCTTCATCGGTGATATTAGAATCGTCGGTTATGATGATAAACGGATACTTAGGGCAGTCCTGCGAGATATACTGCTTATCGATGACCTTGGTCGCATTTCCGAAGTCGTCATATGTTTCTCTAGTATTGGTAACTGTTGCAAAGTTAAGCGGAAGATCCTTCTCTTCAAAGCTCTCGAGCTTCGTGATCTTCATATCGCTCAAGGTCGAAGGGACATTGCCTACCCAGTAGATCTTATAGTCGTACTCTGACAACTCTTTCTTTATCTCGGTGATCTCCTTCTTCTCGCTGAGCTTCGAATCAGTCTCAAACATAGAATCGGAAAAACTTACAAATATATAGATCCCCAAAGCAGCAACAGCCAAAAGGACAATGTAGATTATAAGTTTGAACCTGTTCATTAAGCCCGAAGATCCCTTTCGAAAATTCCATGTTCTTATTTTATTTTCTAATTGTATTATATGTTGATAAAAAAGCAATTCAAAAATCAATTGCGTAGCTTTACGCCATTCTTGTGCGAATCAGCGAAAAAAATCCGCAACTTTTCTGTATTTGCTGATGCATTTTTCAAAAAGTTGAATATATAATGATAAAGTGCATTTCTATGGCGCACATATTTTTCGAAAGGGGTTAAACCACATGATCAAAACACATGAAGTTGAACAGATGACTTGCGTTGCTAAAGGCTGCAATCATGGACCTGCTCCTATTCCTGAAGAAGGAAAGTGGATCCAGGCAAAAGAAATTAAGGATATCTCCGGTTACACACACGGTATCGGCTGGTGTGCACCTCAGCAGGGTACTTGTAAGCTTTCCCTTAACATTAAGGAAGGCGTTATCCAGGAAGCTTTGGTTGAGACAATCGGTTGTACAGGTATGACTCACTCCGCTGCTATGGCTGGTGAGATCCTCCCAGGTAAGACAATTCTCG
>JAGCGE010000303.1 GCA_017649745.1 Clostridiales bacterium
CAATCTTGCGCCTTCTTATCTGAATAAACACATCATGGGGATTGCGCTTAAGATAGGTGCGTCCTATATCGATATGAACTATTATACTGATGAATCCGGAAGGAAATGCCTCGTTGACGAACAGTTTGATTTCGCTTCGGATTTCTACGATAAGGGAAAGATCTGTGTAACCGGTTGTTCGTTTAATGCTGCAGCTTTTGTATGCCTTGCAAGACTTGCACTTAAAAAGAAACTTGTTGGTGATATTACTGGTATCGATATCATCGATCTTAATAACGATAAAGATGACAGTAAAGTAGTTCCTTCTATTGTTGATTTTGAAAGATTATCAGGTAATGCTGAATTCATAGATGACGGCGTAAAGGTCGAAGTTCCTGCATTGAGTGTTACTACTACTCTTAATCTTCCTGACGGGGATCCGAAAAAGATGTATCTTTTCTCCAGCTTAGCTATCGATGCTTATCAAAGAGGCATGCCTGAAGTTAAGAATGTAAAGTATTTTTCGTGTCTTAACAGTAATGTAGCTAATATAGCGGAAGTTTTAAGTTCTGTCGGAATGCTTAGTAAAGATCCTATCAAGGTCAAGGGTGTTGAGATAGCTCCTATTGATTATCTTGCATGTGCTCTTCCTAAGTTTTCATCTTCGACTTCAAAGTCTCCTGAAGGCAGTAAGCTTAAAGGTGTTATCGTTACAGGTGACAAGGACGGAGAGACAAAGTCGGTATTCTTGAGTTATGAGTGCAGGTACTCGAACGGACCTGATAAATATGAAGTCGATCCTGATTCTTATATGAATGCGATCGCACTTCTTGCAGGTGCTCAACTTGTGGGTACTCCGGGATGGGATATTCCGGGTGTATTTACTCCAGGTGATTTCGATCCTGAGTTATTGCTCCTTAAGATGACTGATCTGGGACTTCGTTACAATATTAATGAGAACATGACTCCTTTGGAGTTAAATTAAAAATATATGGAGTGAAAAAATGAGTAAAGCAAAAATCCTTATCGTAGAAGATGATGCAAACATCAACAACATGGTCTGTGAAGCTCTTACAAAGAACGGGTTCGAATGTACTCAGTCTTTCTCAGGAACAGAGGGTCTTTTGAATTTCAAGGCAAGTGAATTCGATCTTGCTATCTTAGACCTTATGATGCCTGGAATGACAGGTGAGGAACTTACGGCTAAGATCCGTGAGACATCAAAGATACCGATCATCATCACATCAGCAAAGAGTGAACTTGATTCGAGAGTTAATCTCCTTTCTACAGGTGCTGATGATTATCTCGTAAAGCCTTTTGAAGTTAAGGAACTTATCGCACGTGTCGAAGTTCAGCTCCGTCACTTGTCTTCAGTTCCGGAGCAGACTTCAGGCGGTGAAGACGATATCCTTACTTTCAAAGATATGGAACTTAACAGATCCACATTTGAAGTTAAGGTCAAGGGAACTGAGATCCAGCTCACTAGACAGGAATATAAGATACTCGAGCTTTTCATGCTCCATCCAACAAAGGTATTCTCCAAGCAGGATATTTTCGAGTATGCATGGGATGAGTACTATATCGGTGAAGATAAGACGATCAATGTTCACATCTCCAACATCAGAACAAAGATAAAGAAGATCACCGATGATGAATATATCGATACTGTATGGGGAATCGGATTCAGACTTGCTAAGCAGTGATATAAGGAACTGCCTCGTATGATTGAGGCAGTTTTTTTGTTGTCTTTAACATTTCTTAAACTTTTATTTGCGAAAACTTTTACATCAGATGGAATAATCAACGTAAGTTTAGAAAGTGAGGTATTCTCATGAGTGAATATATATTGAAGACCGATAATATTACCAAGAAATTTGGTGATAAGATCGCTGTAGATCATGTAAATCTCGCACTGAAGAAGGGTGCTATTTACGGTCTTATCGGAATGAACGGTGCAGGTAAGACTACTATCATGAAGATGATATCCGGCATGATCAAGCCTACTGAAGGTACATTTAGTTATGAGGGACTTGGTTCCAGCAAAAATGATGCATTCAGAAGGATCGGTGTCCTCATTGAGGCTCCTGCTATCTATCCTAACCTTTCTGCTATTGATAATCTCCATATCAAAGCTTTGGCATATGGTATTAATGACAGAGCATATTCTGAGAAGCTCCTTAAGCTTGTAGGACTTGATGATGTTGGAAAGAAGAAGGCCGGCAGGTTTTCTCTTGGTATGAAACAGCGTTTGGGTATAGCTCTTTCACTTGTAGGTGAACCGGATGTTCTCCTTCTGGATGAGCCTATCAACGGTCTTGATCCTCAGGGTATCGTTGAAGTTCGTGAGATGCTTCTCGATCTTAATAAGAAGAAGGGTGTAACTATCCTTATCTCCAGCCACATTCTTGAAGAATTGTCTAAGATCGCTACTGACTATGGCATCATAAGCAATGGTAAGCTTATCGAGCAGATAACGAGTGAAGATCTTATGAGTAAGTGTAGAGATAAGATCCAGATAAAGACAAAAGATACATCAGCTGTTGTTACTGTACTTGATTCCAAGGGATTCAAGGAATATAGCGTTGTAGACAGCGAGACGATCCATGTTTACGACAGGATCAATGAGATTCCTGTTCTCAATATGGAAATTGCTAAAGCAGGTATTCTCATCGATAACATCGGAGTTATCGGTTCGGATCTTGAGGAGTACTTCCTTAAGACAGCCGGAAATACTGAAAAGAAGGAGGGATAATATGATCAACTTTCTTAAGAGCGATCTTTTCTTGATGAGGAAGATGAAGATCGTCTATGTTCTTCCTATAATCTTCCTTCTTGCTTCACTCCTTACGGGTTTTATGTATATCAAGATGAACCTTGCAGTTCTTGGTATGGGTGAAGTATATGAGATAACATATCCTGATGAAGAATCCTCATATAGCGATATGTATGCTGATTCACTTAAATCGAGTTTTAAAGCAGGTTTTAACAGCGGAGCAGAGATTGGTGGTTTAGAAACCGGAGAAGAGGAGGAAGAGATCTCGTTCGGAAAACTTCTTTTATCAGGTGGTCAATTCTACGAAAAACCTGTTGAAGAATTCTGCGACATGCTTACATCATCTTCGACAACACTTCTTCTTTGTGGTTTGTTCAGCGCATTCCTTTTCGCAATAGATATCAGAGGCGGATTCCGTAAGAATATTACTAAGATCAATCCTAACCGCTGGACCGCATTCCTTTCTAAGTGTTTAGTTGTTTGCATCTATGATGCTCTGTTCTTAGTGTTCGCATTCATTACGGCAACGCTCAATATGGCGCTCTTTGCTCAAAAACTCTACTTTGAACCTTCCGGAGCATTCGTTGTTTCTATGTTGATCAAATACCTCATACTTGTAGCTTTCTCAATGTTTATAGCTCTTGTAGCGGTATTTACAAAGAGTACGGCTCTGTCGCTTATCGTAGATTTCATTCTCGGACTTGGCGTTTTGGATATCGTAATAATGCTTATCGATCTTTTCTTCAAGTTTGTCGTATTCAAGAATTCCGATTTCGAATTTAGTTTGAATGATTATATCCTGACAGGACTTAATGCTTCAGTTTATTCCGGTTCGGCAGATAAGACATTGATCAGAGCTGCAGTAGTATCGGTTGTGGTAATCGGCTTAAGTACATTCTATGCAGGATATCTCAATCAAAAGAGAGATATTCATTGACAGATGGAATAAGATATTTTATATATAGACAAGTCATCACTATGATGGCTTGTCTATTGTTTTAATAGAAAGGGAGATAAAAGGTGTTTCTGAATTACATGAAGATAAACTTGATACGTCTGTTTAAGGGACGAGGTATCAAGCTTGCTATGGCCATTCAATTATTGGCAGTCTCACTATATTTCATAATGATCATATGCGGATTTTTATTCGGCGGTTTTTTGGATGAGGTCCAGAGTGATATCCAGATCGAATCTGATTCAACCGGTGGTAATTTCGCGTTGCAGGCAGTAGTAATGGGACTGAGCTTCACTTTTTTAACACCTATAATCATCGGTATATTGGGAGGCAGTTACATCTGCGAGTACTATAAGTACAAGAGTTACCGTAATCTTGAAGTCGGAATGAGAAGCAAGTTTCTTTTCTGCCTGTCGGAATTCTTCTCTCTTATAATATTTGATATAGTCCTGATCATTGAAACCATGATCGTCATTTCGATTTTCGGAGTTATCTCATCGTCTATAGGCATAGACGACGGTATAATGGCCATTGAATTCCCTTTAATGTTCTTGTTATTTTTTGTGTGCGTATTTCTGGCTGAGATCCTTGATTGTGCGACTACTTTGTTCTGCGCCAAGCTTCTCAGAAGAACAGGAAGGTCATTCATCCTTTTCTTTTTCGGCACTATTATCAGATATATCGCAAGTGGTGTTTTGAGTGGAATGGGTTATAAGCTTGTATCGTTACTCCTTACCCCGACATGTTTTTCTTTGCTCAGTGGTGATACTCCGATATTAATGGAATCCAAACTCGACTCTGCGCTTCTCGTGACGGGAATAGCAATCCAGAGTATCATCCTGGTAATATTCTCTTTTATCTTGTTTAATAGAGAGAAGGAGGGTAAAGAGAAATGAATCCACTTGTTCTCGTTTGTATTATTGCAATAGCTCTAGTGCTTGTGCTGACTTTCTTTATGATATCGATCCTCTCATCGATAAGAGAGATGAGCAGGCAGCTTGATTATATCGGCAAAAACCAGACTAATATGGTTTTATCTATCGGTACTTCTACGCGAAGCATCAGAAAGCTGACTGAGAAGATGAATCACGTTATCGTCTCATGCCGTAACAGAGAAGTCGAAACGGAGAGAAAAGATGATGAGATCAAAGAGACGATCACGAGTATGTCTCATGATATCAGAACACCTCTTACGTCACTTAAGGGTTATTTCGATCTGATGTGTGAATCCGATAATGAAGAAGATAAAGATCGCTATAAGGAGATAATCTCAGAGAGAATAGATTCTCTTAGTGAAATGCTCGAATCGATGTTCATCTACACGAAGATCCATAATACAGGTTATGAGCTGAAAAACGAGAAGATGGATGTGTCGGCTTCATTTATCTCGACACTCCTGTCCTATTACGAGGACTTCGAAAAGAAGAATATCGAACCTAATATCAACGTTGATGAGGATGTATATATTGTCGGTGATGAGCAGGCAATTAAGAGAGTATTCCAGAATCTTCTTAAGAACAGCCTTGTTCACGGAACCGGAGTATTGGATGTAAGTCTTAAGCGAGTTGAAGGAAAGAAAGTTAAGATATCAGTCGGAAACGGCATTATCGATAACGAGAAGCCTGATGTTAACAGGGTATTCGACAGATTCTATAAGGCTGATAAGGCAAGACACGTTAATTCATCAGGAATAGGCCTGTCGGTAGCACAAAAGCTCGTCACGCTCATGGGCGGAAGCATAGAAGCGGTAGTTAATGATAACAAGTTCTATATTAATATCTATCTTGATGAGCTGGTTCAGAATAAAGAATAAGATGATCTATTACACATAAGGGCGCTTCAATTACGAAGCGCCCTTATTGGTGATACCTCATACATCGAAGATCATAGGAATGTGGTGGAAACAGGAGTGATCTTAAGATGTATGCAAGTAAGGTCATGCAGCCCTTTTACTAACAGGACGAGGACGTGTAACGACCTTACGATGATGAAGGTTCGGAATAGCGGAAGACGGAACAGGTCTTACCGTTGATCTATGTTCGTCGGAAGCATTCATATGCTTCTCGAATTCAACGACTATCTTAATAAGAGTTACAGAAAAGAAAAACAACAGTGACATATCCAGTAACGACATAGGCTTAATCTCCTTGTGCGATCATTTGTTCGTTTTTTAACTTTGTGAGTGGAGTATAACACATATATTGTGCCAATAATAGTACAAAACGAGAAAAAAGAACAAAAATTTCAAAAAATGTTCGCAGGATCTGGCAGATGGTGAGAAAATACCCATTGTCAACATATGTATGATAAAATTTATATATATCGTGGTTACAAAATCCGAGGGGCAGCTATGTTGGATCTATACGGAATATTCAAAGATGGGATGGTACTCCAACGAGGGAAGACCATTAAGGTCTTTGGTATGTGCGCTTCCGATTCCTCAATCGATGCCTCTATCTCAGACGGATTTAATGTTTTAAGTTCCGGTAATTCCAGATCAGATACAGATGGACGTTTCCTGGTCGAGATGGATAAGCTCGATGCGGGAGGTCCTTATACTCTCACGGTCATTTCAGGCAGCGACAGGCTACTTCTTAAGAATATCTATATAGGTGATGTCTGGCTTTCGTGCGGTGAGGATAATATGCTCATGCCGCTCAAGATGACTGAGAAGCCTTCAACGTCTTTCGGACTGATAGGTGATAACAGGAGGTTCCACTATTATGTGGTTCCTGTTTCCGATCAGTATGATGACAGGATGTATAAGGGTGAGCTTGGCGCTTCATGGATCACGGTAGATCCGCAGAATGCGGGAGAAGTAAGCGGTGTCTCATACTATTTTGTTCTGGAGTTGATGAAGAAGGTTGACTGTCATATAGGTGTCATTGGCTGCTTCGCGATGAATTCGAGTGTCTCTTCATGGCAGAGCATAGATTCGCTTCAGAGCTCTCCTGAAGGTAAGCATTTTATAGAAGTCTGGCAGCAGGAGATCTCTTCGATAAGTGACAGTGAATTCCTTCGTATGAGAGATGACTACGATAAGGATTACAAGACATGGCAGAGATTCTATGACAGGGAGTTTTCGAAAATGCCTGACGAGGGATATGACATCCTGAGGAGAAGTTCGGGCGACTGGCCTAGGGAATATCCGAATGGAAGGCTGAGTTATAAGCGTCCGGGAGGACTTTTCGATACAGTCATGATGAGAGTGTTTCCGATGAATATTAAGGGTGTCATATATTATCAGGGCGAGAGCGATGCGGAAGAGCATGCCGAAGTGTACGGAGCTGTTTTGCAGACGCTTATTCACGAGTGGAGGACACTTCTTCGCGATCAGGAACTTCCGTTCCTTATATGTCAGCTTCCGATGTATATCGACCGCGACCGTAAGTTCATGGGATATGATGATTACAAGTGGCCACTTCTGCGTGAACAGCAGTATAAGACGAGTAGGCACATGAAGAATACCTACCTGGCGATATTGTCCGATTGCGGTGAATTTGATAATATACATCCTATCGACAAAAGGACGCCGGGAACGAGACTTGCGTATCTTGCACTGAAGAATGTCTATGATTTTGATGATGTGAGTGCTACGGCACCGCACATGATCGATATAAGGGGAATGAACGGCGGTGCCGAGCTTTCCTTCCAGGGTGACTTCAACATGCTCATCCTGAATAATTTCGGTGATTCCGGATTTGAGGTGTCGGGTAAGGATGGGAAATTCTATCCTTGTGATGCGTCCGTAGATTTTGACGGTAAGACAGTTACGGTATCCTGTCCTTATGTGCTCGAACCGGTAACGATAAGATATGCTTATTTCAGCTTCGGACAGTCATCTCTTCTGTCCGATACGGGGCTCGCGGTATTGCCTTTCACGAGAAATATCGTAAAAAATCTAAATGATGACTATTAAGCAGGGAATAATATGCCAGTATACAGATTAAAGCCAGCATGTATGGATTATCTATGGGGCGGAACCAAGCTCCGCGATGAATATGGGATCAACGCACCGGGCGAGCACGTAGCTGAAGCCTGGGTCTTGTCATGTCATCCGAACGGTCCGTCAGTCATTGATTCAGGTAAGTTTAAGGGCAAGACCCTTATCGAATATATCAACGAGAAAGGTCGCGTTGTTCTTGGCAGTAACTGTGACAGGTTCGAGGAGTTTCCGATCCTGACTAAGCTCATTGACGCGAGGGAGAATCTCTCGATCCAGGTCCATCCGAACAACCAGTTTGTCTTAAATAACGAGGAGACAGGATGTAACGGCAAGACAGAGATGTGGTATGTCGTTGACGCGGAACCGGGCAGCATAATCTATTATGGTGTCTCTCAGATGGTCGAGATATCAGAGATCAAGGAGAGGATCGAGAATAATACTCTTACTGAGATCCTTAATGCTGTTCCTGCTCGAAAAGGCGATGTGTTCTACATTCCTTCAGGAACACTTCATGCTATCTGTAAGGGACTCGTTATCGCTGAAGTCCAGCAGAATTCTAACGTAACTTACAGAGTCTACGACTATGACAGAGTCGATAAGACTACCAACAGGAAGCGTGAGCTCCATGTAGACAAGGCTCTTTCCGTTATCAGGAAATACCCTAACTTCAGGAACTATGACTTCGGTAATCACCTCGTAAGCTGTAAGCATTTTGTTGTCGATCTTCTTGAAGGTGACACACTTGATTTCGCATCTGAAAGAAGCTTCGTTTCTCTTGTTGTTATTGAGGGAGAAGGTCAGATCCTGTTTAAGGATGAAGACGGCAATGATACTTCTTTGGATATGAAGAAGGGCGAGTGCTTCTTTATCCCGGCTAATTCAGGTCGCTTCAACATTAAGGGCGATTCATTAAAAGTATTGAGGACTCAGATATGAATGTAGCATTTTTCATGCAGCCTAAATCTTCGGTTGCGTATCTTTATAATGATTTTACGATCAGACAGGCTCTGGAGAAGATGCATTATCACGGATATACCGCTATCCCTGTATTGGACCGTGAAGGCCATTATGTGGGCACTGTAAGTGAAGGTGATTTCCTGTGGTTCATCGTAAAGGGAGAAGGAAACGAGTCCCATACGCTAGCTATTGAGAATCTTGAAGAGTTTAGTCTCGATCAGATAACGATCGACGCTTCCAAGAATCCTGCTGTGCTCATAACCGCGAGCATCGACGAGCTATTGATGCGCGCCATGAATCAGAACTTTATTCCTGTAGTTGACGACAGGAATCTGTTCATCGGAATAGTTACACGTAAGGATGTCATAAAGCACTTCTACTCGACGAATTTCGCCGACATCGATGCTACTTAAAATACGACCTTGTTCTTGCCGCTGTTCTTGCCCTCATAGAGCTTGCCGTCGGCAGTCGTGATTATCTTATCGAGCTTAAGATCCGGCTTTCTTTCTGAAATACCGATCGTAACAGTTACCTTTATGTCTTCTTCTTCGAAAGTGAACTTCGTCGTCTCGACTTTTGCCCTCAGCTTCTCGAAAAGGAGCTTCACATCATCATCCGTCTTTTTCTCTGTAAAGACCAGGAATTCCTCGCCGCCCCATCTTGAGACAGTGCAGTCCTTACACGTTTCATTCATTATACTTGCCATCTTCTTAAGAACGTAGTCGCCTGCATTGTGACCGTATCTGTCGTTGATGTGCTTAAAGTTATCGATGTCTATCATGGCAAGAGAAAACTGAATGTTCGATTCCATGAGATCTCCAAGTTTTCGCATGGTGTAATGACGGTTATAAAGAGCAGTAAGCCTGTCCTTTAATGCCATGTCAGTGAGCTTGTCTTCAGAGTCCTGGATGAGCTTCAGCATGAGAGAGGAATAGTAGATGATGAAGCCAAGGACGATAAGAGAGTTAAAGATCCAGAAGATACCTGCAAGTTCCTGATCAACTTCATAGATCGGTCCGAAGTAAGCGGAATAACCGGTCGATGCCAGGTGACAGAAGACTATAACGATACTGATGAGCTTGGCATTGATACTGACCTTACCGAGCTGACGGGCCATATATTCGCTATAGAAGATTATAGGGATCATGGACAGACAATACATGTGAAAGCCGAACTTGTATCCCAACATTATCGTGGTGATGCTCATGTAGAGAGTAAGCCAGAAGTAGACCATTCTAACGTATATATCCTGTCTGTCTCTCTTTATGAAAGAGAATCCCAGGACATAGATAAGGGCTGTCGGAATACTGAACCAGACAAGGAAAGTCGCACCGACAAAATAGAAG
>JAGCGE010000304.1 GCA_017649745.1 Clostridiales bacterium
CCTTCAGCAATGTTCGTCTTATCACTAGTGCAGGAGAGATGGTCGGCGTAGTGCCTATTGAGAAGGCATTGGCTGCAGCTGATGAAGCAGGCCTTAATCTGGTTTGCATATCACCTAATCCTGATAACCCGGTTTGCAGAGTTATGGATTACGGCAAGTATCTTTTCGAGCAGGGGAAGCGAGAGAAAGAAGCCAAGAAGAAGCAGAAGGAGACTGAGCTTAAGGAGATCGGCATCAAGCTTACAACAGATGTTCATGATATCGAAGTAAAGCAGAAGGCTGTTATTAAATTCCTTAAGAATGGTGACAGAGTTAAGATCAACATCCGATTCAGAGGACGTGAGATGGCATATCAGCAGCAGGGTTTCGCTGTTATGGAGAAATTCGCAGAAGGTATTGCCGAGTTCGGTCAGGTTGACAAACAGCCAAAGATCGAGGGACGTAACATGGTAATGTATCTTGTCCCGAAGAAGAATTAAGCAAATCAAGTTCAAGGAGGAACAGTAAAATGCCTAAGCAGAAAACACACAGCTCATCTAAGAAGAGATTTAAGGTAACGGGTACAGGTAAGGTTTTGTATTCACAGGCTTTCCGTCGTCACATCCTTAGCAAGAGACCTACTAAGAGAATGAGACATCTTCGTCATACAGCAGTATGCTCTGAAGCAAATGCAAAAGTTATCAGAAAAATGATCCCTTACATGTAATTTGCGGATCTCGTTAAATTGAAAACCGACTTAGGAGGAAATAAATTATGTCAAGAGTAAAAAGAGGCATTCGTACACGTGCTCGTCATCGTAAAGTAATTAAGGCAGCTAAGGGATATTTTGGTAAGAAGAGCAAGCTCTTTAAGGTAGCTAATCAGGCTGTTATGAAGTCTGGAAGCTATGCATACAGAGATCGTCGTGCTAAGAAGAGGGATTTCAGAAAGCTCTGGATCGCAAGAATCAATGCAGCAGCTAGAATGAATGGTCTTTCTTACAGCAAGTTCATGAATGGTCTTAAGAAGGCTGATATCGCACTCGACCG
This sequence comes from Clostridiales bacterium, assembly GCA_017649745.1. Next base: position 1,029 of record JAGCGE010000304.1, read on the forward strand.
TAAGGTTCTTTCTGATATCGCTATTACAGATCCAAACGGATTTGCAAAGCTCTGCGAGCAGGCTAAGGCAGCTCTCTAATATATAAGTTTGATAATTATATGCCTCGGAATCATTTCCGAGGCATTTTTTATAAATGAGTGATATTATAATCTCTATGGAAATCATAAGAAGCAAGGACAATTCAAAGGTTAAAAGATTAAGTCTTTTACACGACCGGAAAAAGGCATCAAAGGAAGGACTCGTCTTTATCGAGGGAATGAGACTTTGTGAAGATGCACTTATCTCTGGTGTTAAGCCTGTTATGCTCGCATGTAATGAGACTCGATACGATTTGGTCTCCTCATGGATAACAAAATATGATCTTAAAATCGAGCCTATCGTGATGAGCAGTGAGTGTTTTGAGAAGGTGGCATCGACTGTTAATCCTCAGGGTGTCGCTATGGTCGTTAATGAACCTGACCTTGGATCAAACATCCCTTTTAGAGGTAATAATGATATCTATCTGTGTCTTGAAGGTCTTCAGGATCCTGGTAATCTTGGTACTGTGATAAGACTAGCAGATGCTTTTGATTTTACTTCGGTCATATTGGTCAAAGGTACTGCGGATCCTTTTAATGAGAAAGTCTTAAGAGCTTCGATGGGATCTGTTTGGCATGTGCCTTTGATGAAGGTCGATAGCATTGAAGAAGTTTTCGATTTCTGTAAAGAACACTCGATCATGACGCTTGCAGCTCATCTTAAGGGTGCACCTCTCGAAAAGGCTGATATTTCGCTTCCTTGTTGTTACTTTATTGGTAATGAAGGCAACGGATTAAGTGATGAATGTTCAGATCGTTGTGATACAATGGTTAAGATTAAGATGGAAGGTAAAGCAGAGTCTTTAAATGCTGCTTCCGCGGCATCTATCATCGGTTATATTTTATCGACTAAGAGGGATTAATATGCAGATTGTTGTTTTAGGTACTTCGACAAATGCGATCATACTTGCGAGAAGACTTTCTCGTACTCATGATGTGGTTTTAGTGGATGTTGAAGCTGCCTCGAAAGCTGAATACTATAAATTGGATGTTACACCGATTAACGGCGTTATTATAGATACTTCCATATTGGAAGAGGCAGGTGTTGCAGGTGCTGATTGTGTCTGCGCTTTGAGTGATAAAGAGAATACTAATCTTGTAGCTGCTCAGATTGCTAAGCATAAATACGGTGTTAAGAAAGTTATTGCATGTACTTATGATACTGAAGAGTTCGAGATGTTTAAGGATGTTGGAGTTTCACCGATATCTGCAACTGATCTTACTGTTGATGCGTTTATACATGAGATACATGATAAGGAGGAGAAGGCCGATAATCAGGTAGGCGTTCATTATGTAACTCTTTTCGGAGATAACTTTAAGTTTAAAGGCTTTAAGGTTGATGAAGCTTTGCATGGGACTAAACTTAAGAATCTTTCAGATACTGATGGCGGTACGATCATAGGTGTTATTCGTGACGGTCGATTCCTCAATTTTGATCCGTCATTAAAGGTTGAGATTAATGACAAGGTCATTGTTACTGAAGTGTATGAGTGATAGGGAGAAGCGAACATGAATATCGTTTTAGTTGGAGCAGGTAAGGTAGGATTCTTTCTTGCGAGCGAACTTGTTAATAAAGGTCAGAATGTTAAGGTTATAGATGTAAGACAGAAAGCATGTGAACACATTGCTAACGCTCTTGGTGTTGAGACAGTGTGTGCTGATGCGTCTACTGTTCAGGGACTTCAGGAAGTATGTCTTGGTACAGATATACTTGTTGCACTGACAGGTAATGACGAGAATAACCTTATCACATGTCAGATTGCTAAGAAGTATTACAATATACCGACTACTATTTCCAGGATCAATAACCCGAAGAATAATGAGATTGCTTCGATGTTCGGCGTAGATAAGCATTTTTGTGGAACGGATATTATCGTTGATCTTGTTGAAAATGAGATAGAGTTCAAGGGAATGAAGATCGTTACGAGATTTGAGAATTCCGATCATGTTATCGTTGAGTTTAAATTATCTGCTAATTCTAATGCTTGTGAGAAAAGGCTTTGTGAGTATAAGTTCGCTAAGAATGCAAAAGTTGTTGTTATTACTTCATCAGATGGCAACATGATCACTCCTCAAGGTGATACTGTTATGCATGCCGGTGACGTTATGCTCATGGTTTGCCGTTTGCGCGTAATAGAAGATATTTGGGAAACGATGGTGAAATAACCGATGCTTGTTAAACGTAATTTAGGACATTCGATCCTCGATTGGGTCTTTAAGAATCCGAGTCGTATGATCATATTCTCATTCCTTCTGGTTATTCTTATCGGAAGTGTTCTTTTAGTTTTACCATTTTCAACATATTCAGGTCATCATCTGAATTATTTCGAGGCTTTGTTTACTGCTGTTTCAGCGGTTTGTGTTACAGGACTTATTGTTGCTGATACTGCTACGACTTTTACTATATTCGGAAAGGTCGTTCTGATCCTCCTTATTCAGGTAGGCGGTCTTGGCCTCGTTACTATCACATCATTTATCTTCTCGTTTACTCGTAAGAAGCAGGAATTTAAGACTCGTCAGATCGCTCAAGAGACATCAGGTAGTTTCAGTTTTAAAGAAGCCCCTTTGCTTCTCAGATTCATACTTGGTCTTACACTAGGATTTGAATTTGTGGGCGGTTGTTTATTTGCTATTGAATATGTTCCTAAGTATGGTTGGGCTGAAGGCCTTGGTAAAGCCTTTTTCCAGGGTATATCGGCTTACTGTAATGCAGGCTTCGATCTTATGGGTAATACTGAATCGGGTCAGTACTCAAGTCTTGTAGGTTTTTACAATTCTCCGTTGATCGTAATTACGACTGTATGTCTTATCCTTTTCGGCGGTCTCGGATTTACAGTATGGGTTGATCTCTTTTCTAAGATTAAGAATCCTAGAAAACACAGACTCAAGATTCATTCTAGGATCGTACTGGAGTGGACATTGGGACTTACATTACTTGGCGTTATTGCTATGTTTATCCTCGAGTTCTCAAATAAGGGAACTATGGCTGACATGTCAATTAAGGACAGATTGTTATCTTCATTGTTTCAGTCAGTTACATTCCGTACAGCGGGATTTAACACTATCGATCTTGGAGCTTTAACAAACCCATCAAAGACTATTGGAATACTTCTTATGTTTATCGGTGCCGGCTCTGGATCTACCGGTGGAGGTATAAAGATTACTACTTTTGCGATAATCGTTTATTCAGTTATAAGTGAGATTCGTGGTAATAAAGATACTGTTACGCATAAGCATACTCTTCCGGCTCCACTGGTAAGAAGGGCAGTTGCGATCTTTTTCATAGGTATCTCTGTTGATCTTGGTCTTTCGATCCTTCTTTCAATAACTGAACATAATGCGATCATGAACGGTAACTTCAATTTTATTGATGTTGTTTTTGAAGTAACATCGGCATTTGCTACTGTTGGTGTATCATCACTTGGTACTCCGCAACTTCTTACTATAAGTAAGGTACTGTTGATCCCGGCAATGTTCCTTGGACGTGTAGGTCCTATATCTCTTGCACTTAGTCTTGCAATGCGTGATTCCCGTAAGATCGGCGAAGTTTATCCAGAGGGTAAAGTTCACATCGGTTAAAGAAAAGGGAATTCATGGTTCCTATTTTATCCCGGATTCTATGGCGAAAGGGTCAATTTAAAAATAATTTCTAAAATATTTCTAACACATGTGAATAAAATGTTAATAAAGTGTTGCTTTATTGTGTATCATCTGTTAATATAATGACGTAAACATAATTAAGACTATTTGAGGCTAAGCCTCACGGAAAATCTTCTTTTTGGTCTTCAGGATAGGGGTCTTTTTCTTGGGGATCGCAACTACTACTTGGTGATTGTTTATATATAGGATTATGTGGGGGTTTATAATTCTAGTAAGCAATTACAATTAAAATGGACAGTCAAAATTGACTGTCCATTTTAATTTGTTTGTTAACATTTTTGATAATATCAATTACCAGGTTTGTAACTGTCTTTCAGTGAAACTGCTCTGTTAAATACAAGATTATCTGATGTGAAATCTTTGTTATCAGCGCAGAAGTAACCAAGTCTTAAGAATTGGAATCTGTCTTCCGGCTTAGCATTTTTCAAAGAAGATTCAACCTTTGCACCCTTAACGATCTCAAGTGAATTCGGGTTGATGAAGTCGAGATAGTTACATTCTGCTAAGTCAGGAGCTTCAACAGTGAAGAGTCTGTCATAAAGACGGATCTCAGCATCAAGAGCTGTAGCTGCATCTACCCAGTGGATCGTTGACTTGATCCTTCTGCCGTCAGCAGTATTTCCGCCACGTGACTCTTCATCAAATGTAGCATGGACAGCGATAACATTACCGTTTTCATCCTTATCACATCCTACGCACTTAATTACATATGCGCTCTTGAGACGAACTTCGTTGCCAGGGAAGAGACGGAAGTATTTCTTCTCAGGAACTTCCATGAAGTCTTCAGCTTCAATCCAGAGCTCACGGGAGAATGATATCTCACGCTTACCTGTCTCCGGCTTTTCTGGGTTGTTCTCTACCTCGAATGTCTCGCTCTTTCCTTCAGGATAGTTATCGATAATGAGCTTAACAGGGTGAACGACACCCATTACACGCTGAGCATTGGCATTAAGATCTTCACGCAGGCAATACTCGAGGAATGCAAAATCAACAACAGCATTGACCTTTGAAACTCCATTACGAGCATGGAATGCACGAATAGACTCTGGTGTGTATCCGCGACGACGAAGACCGCACAAAGTAGGCATACGAGGATCGTCCCAACCTGATACGCGACCGGTTTCTACAAGATTTCTGAGCTTTCTCTTACTCAATACAGTATGTGTGATTCCAAGTCTTGCGAACTCTATCTGACGAGGCTTGCAAGGAACGGATACATTATTGATAACCCAATCATAAAGTGGTCTGTGTGCCTCGAATTCGAGGGAACAGAGGGAGTGTGTAATACCTTCGAGAGCATCTTCGATAGGATGAGCAAAGTCATACATAGGATAGATGCACCACTTGTTACCCTGACGGTGATGTGGAATACGATTGATTCTGTAGATAACAGGATCTCTCATATTGAAGTTACCGGAAGCAAGATCGATCTTAGCACGAAGTGTAAGCTTTCCGTCTTCGAATTCACCGTTCTTCATACGCTCGAAAAGATCAAGGCTCTCTTCGATAGGACGATCACGGAATGGGCTCTGTGCAGGTGTGGAAGTATCTCCACGCATATCTTTCATCTGTTCAGGTGTAAGCTCACATACATAAGCAAGACCCTTCTTGATGAGCTCTACGGCATATTCGTACATCTTATCGAAGTAATCGGATGCATAGAAGAATCTGTCATCCCAATCATGGCCGAGCCAGTGGATGTCTTCTTTAATAGCATCTACATATTCTTCGTCCTCTTTTGTAGGGTTTGTATCGTCCATACGAAGGTTGCAAAGACCACCGTATTTCTCAGCTGTACCGAAATCTATCTCGAGTGCTTTCGCATGTCCGATATGAAGATAACCGTTAGGCTCAGGCGGGAATCTTGTATGGATCTTCTGACCGTAACAACGTCCGCCTTCCTTAAGCTCTTCGTCGATTATTTCATGTATAAAATGTTTGTATTCTTCCATAATTAACTCCTTGTCAAACGATCAAGTCCGATCTTGATCCTTCTTAACGACTCATCTTTTCCCAAGAGCATGAGCACCTCAGCACATCCTCCAGGAGTAACTGCAACACCTGCTGCAGCGATTCTTACAGGCCACATAACGAGAGCATTCTTCATCTCGTTTTCAGTAGCGAAACCTGTCAGAAGCTCACTTATTGCATCGCGGTTCCAGTCAGTGTTTTCGAGCATAGGAACGATCCTTGTGAGGATGTCCTTGGATGTCTCGAGAGTAGACTTACTCTTCTTGTGTTCGAAAAGACTAAGGTCGAAATCACCAAATTCCTTTATGAATGCGAGCTTCTCAGGAAGCTGTGTGAATCGTGTGATCCTTGGCTTTAAGATCTCGTCGAGCATAGGATACTGTGCCTCATCGATACCGAGTTCATCAAAGAAAGGCTTAGCATGAGCGATGAAATCATCGTAACTCATATTCTTGATGTGCTCAGCATTGACCCACTCGAGCTTATCATAATCGAAAACACTAGGGGACTTGGAAATGCCCTTAGGATCGAATGCCTTGATAAGCTCATCCATGGAGAAGATCTCCTGATTATCAGATGGTGCCCATCCCAAAAGTGCGATATAGTTGATGATCGCCTCAGGAAGAAAACCGTCATTTACAAGATCCATAAATCCTGTGCTGCCGTGTCTCTTAGAAAGCTTGGAGATTACCTCATTGCCTTCCTCATCAACCGACTTACCCATGATGAGAGGAAGATGCATATATGTAGGGATCTCCCATCCGAAAGCCTCATACAGAGCGTTGTACTTAGGTGTAGAAGAAAGATACTCAGAACCTCTTACAACATGTGTGATGCCCATTGTATGATCATCGATAACATTTGCAAAGTTGTAAGTAGGGAAGCCGTCAGCCTTTAAGAGTACCTGGTCATCCATGTCCTCATTAGGAATGGAGATCTCTCCATAAACCATATCAGAATATGTGGAAACGCCTGTAAGAGGCATTTTTTGTCGAATAACATAAGGTGTGCCGGCATCAAGATTCTTCTGGATCTCCTCATCTGAAAGATCTCTGCAGTGACGGTCGTAGCCTGATTCGCTCTGCTCACGAAGTGCTTCGAGACGCTCTTTGCTGCAGAAACATCTGTAAGCTTTACCCTCGTTAACAAGCTGCTCTGCGTATGGCTTATAAAGGTTAAGACGTTCACTTTGAACGTATGGACCGAAATCACCGCCGATATCAGGACCTTCATCATGTGTGATGCCTGCGAGCTTCAATGTATCGTAGATAACTTGTGTTGCACCTTCGACATAGCGTTCTTGGTCTGTATCTTCAATTCTTAAGATAAAAGTACCATTGTCGTGCTTAGCCGTTAAAAACTCATAAAGAGCAGTTCTTAAATTGCCCACATGCATAAAGCCTGTAGGACTTGGTGCAAATATTGTTCTGATCTTCATATGAATCACCTTTATTATTAATATAAAATACGAAATGTATTGTACCATAAATTAATTTTTTTAGTGGTATAATTCATAAGTATGGATAAATTGGAAACTAACAGAGCTACAGATTACTATTGCGGCAACGGTATATCATTTGAAGTTGTCGCTCCTTATATTGTTCGTAAAGCAGGTGAAGGTAAGACTCCGAAGATCGCTATCTGTTCTGACAGAGAGGTAAGCGGATATTACTATAACCGTTTTGAAGAACAATTCATTAAGCTCGGTATTAAGCCATATCTTATTACAGTTGATTCCAGGACTAATTTCAAAGGACTTGTTTCTTCAGACGTTCTTTTGAAATCTCTGGTTGATTTTGATTTTGGAACTGATGACTGGCTGATCAGTTTTGGTGGCGGCGGAGTTCTTGACATCTGCGGATTCGTCTCTTCGATCTTTAATTGCGGAATCAATTTCATGGCTGTTCCAACTACTCTTAATTCAATGATAGACGGTGTTTTGGCATCTCATTCATACCTTAATTCTTCAGGTCACAAGAATGAGATACGTGTTCCGTTTGAATGTTCTGTAGCTGTTTTGGATCCGATCTATCTTAATACTGTTCCGCCGAAGGTCAGAACAGGCGGTTATGCCTCAATAATCAGGCTGTCATTACTTGGTAATCTTGAATTATTGGAGAATATCGCTGGTCCTAAGGATTTCAGAACGTATATCAATGATATCTATAAGACCAGGATGGAGATCGAGAAGATGGATCCTCTCCTTTTAACATTGGGAGATGAACTTGCTCAGAGTATCGAAAGTTACTTCCGATTTATGAATTATTCAGAGGGTGAAGCACTGGCATTAAGCCTTCTCTCATCTGTTAATGAAGGAAGAAAGAGACCTCTTGTAGCTATCTATAATGCACTGAAGCTTCCTACAGTGCTTGAAGGCTGTACAGAGAAGATGATACGTAAGACATTGAATGAACAGCTTGCTCACAGAGGTGAAGACAAGATCAAGATGGTAGATCTTGATGGTGGTAAATGGAAGGTTTTCGAATATGAGACTTCCGAAGCTGAGGAGATACTTTCTTCCAGGATAAAAAAGATATTGAATGAGGAATCTTGAAATGAAAAAGTTTTTAGCTGTCATAATGTGCCTGGTGATGCTCTTTTCGTTAGCATCATGTAAGGATGGTGACACTGAATCGAATAAACCGGCTGATTTTGGAACTTACGGTTCTGATTTCGCGAGGACACTTGCGAAGGATTATCCGTATCGTAAGGCATATTCCGAAGATGAGAAGTCTGCAGGTAAGATGATAAAGAAGGAATTCGAGAAGCTCGGATATAAGGTTAAAGAACAGACCTTTACTAACGGTTCGAATACATCTGCCAACTATATAATCCATATCGAAGGTAACGGTTTTATCGAAGTAGGTAAAGACGGTAAGAAGACTAAGGAAATCAGGAAGAAAGCAGTTATAGGTGCTCATTATGATTCCAAGTATTCTTCATATGAATTGCCTGAGGATTCTACATTTGACGGTATTTCTGACAATGCTTCAGGAATCGGTTGTCTTGTGACTATTGCTAAAGAGATCAAGAACTATAAAGATATTGGTTTTGATATTGATATCGTTGCATTTGGAGCAGGTGAGGACAACTTTGCAGGATCCAGAGATTATTTTGAATCTCTTTC
>JAGCGE010000305.1 GCA_017649745.1 Clostridiales bacterium
CATCCTTACCTTCCATTTAACCATATAATTACTTTTTTGTCACTTTTGTTGACTTTTAGACCTCCCGAGTTTGACAGAAAAAAAGAATCGAATAGGAAAAAGTAACAGTGAAGATTTCTCGAAAAATCTTCACTTTTTTTCATTTTAGGGGTTGACAAACGCGAATTTTAGTGGTATAATTTAAGTAGTGCATAGTATGCTATAATAGGAGGTAATTATGTTTCTTGATATATTTAGTAATAACGGATCCAAATATATTCGCATTTCGGAATCAATCAGAGTTATTGATCCTAATACCGGTAAGTCAGTTCCGAAGAAAAAAACTATTAAAAACATCGGACCGGTTTCTAAATTTGATGATGGTAAACCTGATTTCATTGCCAGATTAAAAGCTTCATATGCTGCCGGTAATCCTATTATTGATGAACTAAGGCCATATCTGAATACAGAGGTTCCTGAGGAAGTATACAACATCCGTATCTGCGAAGGCACAGATGACTGTATAGCGCATCCAAGACTGATATCCAATCTGCTTTTTGAAAAACTTCTCGAAGAACTTGATCTTTCGCAACTCATCCGTTCATACAAGAACAAGTATAATATTGGATTTGATGTATACGGCTTTTTCAAACTCCTTCTGTTTGGACGACTCCTTAATCCTGCATCTAAATGGGCAACATTGAAACAACGCGGTGACTATGCTGTACCTTTAATCAAAGATGAAGTCAACGAATATGATGTTTACAAGACACTAGACTTTGTCTATGATCATCACAGAGCTTTGTTTAACCGTATCAATACCACAATGGTAAAGAATTATCATCGTACAACAAATAAAGTATTCTATGATGTTACCAACTTCTATTCCGAGACTGATTTTAATGATGAAGATTACATTAATGAAAAAGGTGAAGAAGAAAAGGGACTCAGGAAAAAGGGTGTATCTAAAGAGAACAGAAAAGAACCTATCGTTCAAATGGGGCTCTTAATGGATGAACAAGGAATTCCTGTCTCTGTCGAATGCTTTTCCGGCAATACACTTGATCAGCAGACGGTTGAGAATGCATTCGATCATTCAGTGGATTCATTTAATGATAAAAAGCAGCGATATGTCTATGTCTGTGATAAAGGAATCGGTAAAGGTGAGGCGATCGTGTATGCAATATCGCACGGAGTAGGATATCTGACAAGCCGAACAGTAAGAGGTTCTTCCAGGAAAGAAAAAGCATGGATGCTTGATCCTGAAGGTTATACTTTTGTCAACGATAATTTTAAATACAAGACAAAAATAGTAAAGAAAAAAGTAAAGAAGTCTGATGGTGTAGAATTAGAATACTCTGAAAAGGTACTTACCTATTGGAGCAAAAAATACTACGAAAAGGAAGTAGCTGAAAGAAAGAGCTTCTACGACTTCGTGGAGAAGTATCTTGAAGATCCCTCTTCCTTCAGAGTAAGCAAAACTCAGATGCCTGTCATTAAAAAGTATCTAAAAAAAGATGCCATAAATGAAAAAACCGGAGAACTGATAGAATACTCCGATCTTAAAGCTATACTTGATACAGAAAAACTAAAAATGGATCACGATCTTATGGGTTATTACACACTTGCCACATCAGAGATATACATGGAAGATCAGGAAATGATCAGCACCTATGGAAATCTTGTAGAGATAGAGGAGCAGTTCCGTGTTATGAAAGGAACACTGGATGCAAGGCCGTTCTTTGTCAGAACAAAAGAACATGTCATTGCTCACTTCTCTATTTGTGCCATTGCTTTAATACTGATAAGACTTATCCAAAGACAGTTAAGAGAAAAGCATCCTGAGCTTGTTGATGATGATCTGCTTTTCAGTAATATACTTTCTGCGGATAGAATACAGGAGGCTTTAAACAAGTGGAAGATTGAGAAACTCGGTGATACGTATTATCGTTTCTGCGATCTCGATGATCCCGATCTTGATCTTATTCTCAAGTCATTCAACATAAATATCCCAAGAAAATGCTTTATGATCAGCGAGGTGAAGCAGCTAAAATCACAGATAGAAATGTCACTGTAGGCCATAATTGTAATACATAATGTCACCTTTTATTTTATCCCTGTTTATAGCAAAAAAGCCTTGGAATCGCCGTTCGGAAGAGCGGCGACGCCAAGGTTTTTATCATTTTTCCGTCAAACTCGGGTTGTAACATGAATTCACATTAATTTCAAGTATCATACTGGATTTTTATACTGAAATGTGATATAATGTAATGAAATCCAGTGAATAGAAGGAGATAAAAATGAAAAAAGCACTTGTAACCGGCGGCTGTGGCGGCATAGGC
>JAGCGE010000306.1 GCA_017649745.1 Clostridiales bacterium
ATGCCAAAAGAGATGATCAAGGCAAGACAAAAACTTAAGATCTTTCTCATTTCAATTCTCCCTTTATCTGATTATTGAATACTCCTTACATATATCCGTAAATTCCTGACATGTTGAGAAGAAATCAAATACCTCATCTCTTGTCATGCCGTTTGAAAGCGCATTCATCCAGTAGTTAAATCCGTCTTCCTCCGGATCTCTACCCATGAATGTCTTATAAAGCCTGTTCACATACTCATTATTATCAACACCAAGACTTTTGAATTCTTCACTGTAGAAAAATTCACGTGCAGCCTTTGTTCCCGTAAGTTCCTGATTAGTTAATCCTAAGCTCCAATACTTAAGACCTCCTTCTTCAGGATCACGACCGAGACACTCGGTATAAAGTCTAGTTGCAAAAGCTATAGCATTATCAGATGCAACAGTCTTCTTATAGTTAGATCCTGACTTGACTCCATATCGTGAGCAGACATCGACCCACTCAGGCGAATTGATAAATCCTTCTATAACGTTTTCTCTGCTTGTTGATTCAAGGCTGTCGAGCCAGAACTTGAATCCTTCAGGATCCTCCAATGCTTCTCTGTTGAAGAATACTCGATATAATGTCTTCACAAACGCACTGTTATCAAGTTCTCTTCCTTTAAACTCTTCGCTTGTCAGGAAACATCTTGCACAATCAGCACCTGTAAGTTCGCCGTTACCTACATGCTCACACCAGAAATCCTTACCAGCCTTTTCTGAATCACGGCAAAGGGCAACAACATATAACCTCTCGACAAAATCAGAAAAATCAGCCTTCTTTCCTGCTGTAGAACTATTCTTGACTTTATAAGTCATGCCATTATAAGCGATCCACTCAAAATCAGTATCATCACCATCAATGTACAATGCCAGTCTTCCCTTATCATCATCAAAGTCATTCAAGATAAAGTAAGTATCAGCGCCTTTATGCACATATCTCGAAGAATAATTCGTATACTTGTAGTTTCCTTCAGGATCGTCATCAAGGTTGTCATATAAAAGTTCTATATCAGAACTTACACTTACCCACAAACCTTCGATCTTATATATATCTCCCCTGTCGTTATAACGAGCATATGCATATGGTTCAAAGCAATCGTCAGCCGTAACATCAACTAAATACCAGTATCCATGAAGATTGATCAGATTCCACGCATGACCGGTTCCACAGACAACAACGCATTCTACACCCAATCTGTTCATCAGTGCCTCGAAAAGATCAGCATAACCCATGCATATAGTATGTCCCATAGCAGCACTAAATATGCCTTGTGTCGTTGATGCTCCGCTAGGAAGAAGATAATCTTCGTATACTATCCTGTCGATCATCAGATCATGAATGATCCTCTCCTTTTCCTCAGGAAGAGCATCTGCCGGGACTTCTGAAATATATGAATCCAAGCTCTTCTTTAATTTTGCAGTATATTCCCGTCTTGCTGCTCCGTCTTGAAGATCAGGCAAAAGAGTCAAACGGATGGAAGTCAGATATTCCTGACCGTCTATATTCGAATAGACAGGATAAGAATATTCCCAGTAATAGAATTGAGGACTACAATGGATTACATAAAGAAGGACATCATTGGCATAAAACCAAGTTTCTTCTTTATTATCAAACCTATATCGCGAAAGGTCGAACTCAACATACTCGAGTGTTTCATCACTCAGAAGCACTTCTTCAAGCCTGTCATGCATCTGATCATAGATCTCTTTTTGCTGATCGCTCAAAGCATGATCGTAGTAATATCTGGATTCAAAAGATCTCCAGTAGGCTGCTTCATCAGAATCAGCCAAAACAACATTCTGCGGGAAAAAGTTCAGTGTCGCAACTAAACATATTCCTGCAAGAACAGCAGAAAACATTTTTCTCATTCTCATTTAAATCTTCTCCTTTTCTTTTTTATGGAATTATTCCATATTGCTCACAAAGCGAGACAAACTCTTCACTTGTTACAAAAGCATAAAGTATCTCTTCTCTTGACGTACCAGTTGCAAGAAGGTCTTTCCAATATTTTCTTCCCATAACATCAGAAAAACGATCCATCAAAACGCTATAGAGTAATGCCACATAATCTTCATCACTCAGATTCCTATCTTTCAACTCCTGACTAGTAAAGAAAGCAATACCTATCTGGCTTCCTGAGATCTCATGATTGACGAGTAAAGAGTGCCAATACGCAAGTCCATCTTCATCATAATTACGACCAAGGCAAACAATATACAGCCTGATAACAAAGTTCTTAACGTTATCCGGTTCTTTCTGCGCATTACTATTTTTGTCTGATAAAACACCGTAAGACTTACAAAGATCTTTCCATTCCTGAGAATTGATAAAGCCTTCTACAACAGTATCCTTCCCAACTGTCTTAAGACTATTAAGCCAAAATCTAAACCCTTCAGGATCATCTTCGGCATTTCTATCGAAAAAAGTCTTATAAAGTACCTTCACGAATTCTTCGTCACTAAGGTTCCTGTTCTTAAACTCATCACTTGTCAGGAAAGATCTTGCGCAGTCATCACCGGTTATAGTTTGGTTACTGACAAGCCTGCACCAGTAGTCCTTTCCACCAGTTTCTGCTTTACGGTTAAGAGCAACCTGATATAGTCTCTCAACAAAACCGGCAAATGTTGTATCTTTTGCACCTGTTGAATTTATAATACGGTAATTTTTCCCGTTATGATCAGCAGTCTCTCTTTCAACAGTCTCAGAAGTTATACATAAAGCCAATTTCTCGGAACTATACGTACTATTTTCATTCACAATAAAGTAGGTGTTACCATCAAAGTCAAAATATGGTGAAGAGTATTCAAGTCCGTTATCCATATTGTCGTACATCAATACCGGAGAATACATCATGTATACTTCATCAAGCACATAATAATGCTCTGAAGAATTATAATTCCCATAGGTTATTATCCCATCGTTTTCATCTTCATCCCACATAGTATCAACAATATACCAGTTACCGTGTATATAAAGTTGATTCCATGCGTGTCTGCTATTATTGTTTTCATCAGGATGATGGCCTTGAACCTCAAGACAGGTAAAACCGAGTTTATTCATCAATACAGAGAACAGTCTTGCATGTCCTGTACACATACTAATGCCGTTCAACGCAGCATAGATAGTCACATCAACATTTGGAACGTCAGGTTCACCATCATCTGGCCATGAGCCATAATGGTTCCGTTTTATGATCTCATCATGGATTATCTTCTCCTTTTGTTCAGGCAATGCATCACTTGGAACTAACTTAAGATAATCCTCAAGTTTTTCCTTTACTTCAGCTATAGCAGCCTTTCTGTCTTCCGGCTTCCAGAAATCCTTTATGACCCACAGTTTTACAGCCTTAACAGTACCATTGTCATACACAAGTCGACTGGCAACCGTAAAGAAATACTGCAGATTGGAAGACTCAAATACAGTTAGTATCCTGTTGATCATCGGAACATCATCATCGGAATAACTAAACTCAGTAAGATCAACAATAATAGCTTTATCATTCGTATAATCAACATTATTGGTATAACAATCTATACAAGCAGCATCAAGCTTATCATACAAGCGCTTCTCATCTGCCGTAAGCTGATTATAGTAATAATCCGTTGAATAGCCCTTCCAATATTCGATCTCAGCATCGTGAGAAGCTGCGTTGACATCGATCTTCAGGCCTGTTAATACTCCAAATAAAATTGCAACTGACAAAATAAGACTGACATACTTTCGGATCCGCATATAAAACCCCTTTACAGAAAACAAAAGATAAAAGTTATTTGTCAATTATATCATCATTACTTATCGGACGATATTATAATCCTTGCATATCTGAGTAAACTCATCACAAACTGAGAAAAAATTAAACACTTCGTCCCTTGTTGTACCTTTACTCATAAGGTCGAGCCAGTATGCTTTACCTTCATCATCAGGTTCACGACCCATGAATGTCCTATATAGTCTGTTTATATACTCATCATTACTGAAGTTATGATTCTTGAATTCATCACTATAGAAGAACTCACGAGCAGCCTGCGTTCCAGAAAGATCCTGATTAGTTAGTCCAAGACTCCAGTAATCAAGTCCAGCCTTCTCAGGGTCACGACCAAGACACTGAGTATAAAGTCTTGTCGCGAATTTAATCGCATTATCCGAAGCAGATGTCTTTTTATATTGTGATCCGGACTTGATACCATAGGAAGCGCAAAGTTCAACCCACTCAGGCGAATTGATAAATCCTTCGACAACACTTTCGAAGCCTGCGTTATTGATACTAGCTACCCAGAAATTCAATCCGTCCGGATCATCTCTTCCGTCTCTGTCAAAGAACGCATAGTACATGATCCTTACGAAATCTTCCTTAGTAAGGAGCTTATTCATGATCTCATCACTTGTTAAGAAGAACCTCGCACAGTCTGCACCAGTCATCTGACCGCTTCCGACAAGATCACACCAGTATTGTCTGCCTGAAGCATCAGAAGGTCTTCCGAGAGTAATACAGTAAAGTCTTTCTACAAAATCAGAGAAGTCTTCCTTATCATTAGAATACGGTGTCGGATTACTCGAAATAACGGAATATTCATTGGTTATTACCGTATAGTTCTTACCAAGATATCTTACTGTACTGTCATATGAAGATGAACAGGAATTCAGTAAAAGAGCCTTTCTTTCGCCGTAATCAGTAGAATCATTAACTACAAAATACTCATTACCATTCTTATTGAAATATCTCGGAGTATAAAATCCGTCAGCCATTCCCTCATATTTCATCTCAGGATCGAAGATCTCATAGAATTCCAAAGGCTTATACGGAGTACCGTCTTCCTGAAGATTATATCTGCAGTTGTAATAACCGTACCAAATACCACCCAGATCATCACGGTCATCATGAGTAACATCAACGTTATACCAGTTACCGTATAGGTTTATTGCATTCCATGCATGATCCTGGCTTCGTTCCATAGTACATTCGATACCGTAATTATTCATTATGGCTTCGAAAAGAATCGCATAGCCGTTACATACCGTTTTATTCTTTATAGCACTATAGATGTTCTGATCCATCTTTGTGCCCTTACCAGTTACATATGATCCGTAAACGATATTAGCGCACATCTTATCATGAATATACTTCTCAGCCTCTTCAGGACGCGAACCTGAAGGGATGCCACTAACG
Organism: Clostridiales bacterium; assembly: GCA_017649745.1. The sequence goes on from JAGCGE010000306.1 coordinate 5,190, forward strand.
TAAGAATCAACGACATTCTTTATCTCGTTCTTTGCTTTAGTACGGTCTTTTCCCTTCTTAAAATCAGGGTAGATACCGACATCTATCTCGCCCAGATATGTTTTACCGCTCTTCGTGTAGTATTTAGAACAATAAACATCATTTGTCACAAAGAAATACTGAGGATTATCGTTTCTTACAAGGATACCGAACCACTTAACGACAGTAAGCAGCTTCGTTTCATTCAAAATCTCCAAAGAACTGATATCAATCTTTACCGAAGTAAGATCGTCAGAACTCAGAAGTGCTTTCTCATAAGCTTCATCGATAATATCGTATAAAGGCTTTATATCTTCCGGCACATTATCATAGTGACAATCACATGAGAACGAATCCCAGTAAGCCGCTTCATCAACGGCAGCTGAAACGTCATTAGAAAATAACGCAGGTAGCATTGTAAATGTGATTGTCAGAGACAAACACATACTGATAAGATCTTTTGTTTTCATTTCACATACTCCCAAAAATATTTATCGATCTCAGCAGTTGAATCTGTATCCGCAAGCGTGATATTTTACTTCTCCTGCCTTGATGATAGGCGATTCAAAAGAAGGAACATTCACTGCGTTCGGATACATCTGTGCTTCAAGGCATATACCACCATACTGAACATATGGCGTATCGCCTTTCTGCTCGTTACTTGGAGCGCCGAAATGCAGATGATTTCCACAGTAGATCTGAAGTCCCGGAAGATCGGTATAAACTTCCATGATCCTTCCTGTGATCGTATCTGCAAGACATGCAGCGAACGCATATTTTGAAGAAGTCTTAGGATTATTCAGACAGAAATTCTGATCGATACCGAGAGAATTGCATGTCTGAGGATCCTCAGTAGTAAGAGCTTTTTCGATAAGATCCGGCTCTCTGAAATCAAATATCGTACCTTCGACAGGCATTATATCACCTTCAGGACAATTGGATTCGCCCTTAATAGTGACATTATCAGCGTCTATCATGAGGCTGAGATCTTTTACTGAACCGCTATTATGTCCGCGAAGATTGAAATATGCATGGTTTGTCGGTGCAAAGATAGTGTCCTTATCTGAACAACCTTTATAAAGGATCAACAATGTGCGATCAGTAAGCCAAGCATAAAGAACAGCAGATTCAAGGTTACCAGGGAATCCGCATGAACCATCAGGTGAAGTATAAGTAAACAAAACAGCATCTCCGTCTGCTTTAGCTATGCCTTCGATCTTGGAATCCTCGATCATCTTATCTGCTTCTTCCTTGCTTATTACCTTTCCGTCCCAGAAAACATTCTGAAAAGACGGATTACCTCCATGAAGATTGTTACCACTGTCATTATCAGGAACTTTGTATTCGGTATCCCCTATCTTAAACTTAGCTCCCTGGATCCTGTTGGCGCTTCTTCCTACGACAGAACCATGGTTGGCACCTGAAGCCATATAATGGTCAAGATCTTTAAGACCGAGCATAACATCTGCTAACTGGCCATTAGTATCAGGTACAAAGAGTTTTTCAATAAGAGCTCCGTAGTTAAGGAGCTGTGCTTCACATCCGAATGTACTCTTCATAGAGTATCTGTGAGAAACACCTTCAAATTTTGATCCATCTGCTTTCAATAAATAATCTGTAACACAAACTGTCATTTTTATTCTCCAATTATTTTAGTCATTTGATGTTGCCGGTTCATAAGAACGTGTCTCAACTTCGAGATATCTGTCGGCAACTGCATTTTTAGCAAGTTCAATAAGTTCTTCCTGGCTGTCATGTTTCTCTTTACCACGAAGATCCATCTTATGATATGTTCCGTCAGAACTTAAGATATGTGCTCTGACCGTATCATTAAGTTCGACTTCAAGGATCTCCATAACACGCCTTCTGCAATCCTCATCCTCTATCGGGAACATGAGCTCGACACGCCTGTTAAGGTTACGAGGCATCCAGTCAGCTGAAGCAAGATAAAGGTCTTCGTGTCCCTCGTTAAGGAAATAGAATATTCTCGAGTGTTCAAGGAATCTACCAGTTATTGAACGCACGCTGATGTTTTCGGACATCTTAGGAACACCAGGACGGAGGCAACATATACCACGAACTATAAGATCGATCTTTACTCCTGCATTTGATGCTGCGTAAAGTTCTTCTATGACTTCATCGTCAACAAGAGAGTTGATCTTAGCAACGATCCTTGCTTCCTTACCTTCAACTGCATTTTGAGCCTCACGCCTGATCTTCTTAATGAAGTATTTCTTCATCTCGATCGGAGCAGGAATAAGTCTGTGCCAATGCTGAGGGATCGAGAAACCTGAGAGCATATTAAAGAACTCAGATGCATCTTCTCCGAAACTTTCCGAAGCTGTGAAAAGTCCAACGTCAGTATAGATACGTGCTGTTATGTCATTATAGTTACCTGTCGCAAGATGGAGATAACGTCTGATTCCGTCCTCTTCTTTTCGAACGACAAGAGTGATCTTACTGTGTGTCTTAAGTCCTACGATACCGTAGATTACGTGGCAGCCTGCTTTCTCAAGCATCTTAGCCCAGTTGATGTTATTCTCTTCATCGAATCTGGCCTTAAGCTCAACGAGTACCATGACCTGCTTACCGTTTCTGGCAGCCTCAAGAAGCGACTGGATGATCGGGGATCTTGAAGATACACGATAAAGTGTCTGCTTGATTGCAAGTACATTAGGATCGATAGCAGCCTGGTGAACAAATTCCAGAACAGGGTCGAATGATTCATAAGGATGATGAACGATCCTGTCTTTCTCTTTGATCTGCTCGAAAATGTTATCAAGGTCGCTATCGAACATCGAAGCTTCTGCCGGAGTATGATGAGGATAACAAAGTTCAGGATTATCATCTTCAAGGCTTCCATATACCTTCATCAGGAAAGTAAGATCGATAGGTCCGTTTACACTGAAGATATCGTCCTCATTGATAGAGAGCTCAGTTGTAATGAATTCGAGGATGTCAGGATCGATATCTTCCTCTACTTCAAGTCTGATGATCTCACCGAAACGGCGCTTTCTTACCTGCTCTTCGATCTCTTTAAGAAGATCTTCAGCTTCATCCTCGTCAATATCGAGATCGGCATTTCTCATTACTCTGTAGCATCCTGAAGCAAGTACCTTCTGACCATTAAAGAGCATATCGAGATTAGCCTGAATGATCTTTTCGACAGGTACAAAGACTGTCATATCGCCTTTCTTGATCTTATACATTCTCGGAACGACATTCGGGATCTGCAAAGTAGCAAAGTTAGCCTCCGACTCTTCGTCCTCTGTTACTCCTGCTGTGCCATACTCACCAGATACGAGCGACTTACTCTTACCGTCGAGCATAACGCACAGATTGAGCATCCTGTTATAGATAAGCGGAAGAGGTCTTGATGAATCAACACCCATAGGAGTAAGGATCGGATAAAGCACATTCTTAAAGTAGAAGTCGCAGATCTCCTGATCCTCTTCTTTCAGCTCATCATAATCAAGGATGTAAATGTTGTTCTGCTTAAGCTGAGGCACGATAGATCTCGTATATGTTGAATACATAACAGACATAGACTCACGTGTCTTCTGATCGATCGCGGTAAGCTGTTCATTTACAGTCATTCCTGCTACATCTTTAGAAGTAAAATCGATACTTCTCATATCACGCAAGGAAGCTACACGAACAATATAGAACTCATCAAGGTTAGAAGCAGTGATCGACAGGAACTTGAGTCTCTCGAGGAGCGGATTTTTAACATCTCTTGCTTCATGCAAGATCCTGTCATTGAATTCGAGCCAGGACAATTCCCTGTTAAAGAAACGCTCTGACTTAGACTTCGGCAAAGAATCCTTACTCTTTTTCTTGCTCTTGACCTTCTTGGTCGTCTTCTTATCTGCCATGGTCATACCTGCCTTCTTATCTTAAGTATTGCCTTTATTCCAATGACCTCTTCGAAAAGGTCGCTTCTGTGATCGAATGACCATTTCTCGAACGAGCAGTCATTCGTCGTATTACAGATTATATTGAGCTCATCTCCCTGAAGATGAACATTGAACTTATTGATCTTCTGTCTATGGGAACTATCCATAGCATCAGCTATACGAAGGATAGCCGTAAGCTTAGATACAAGAACCTTCTTCTCTGAAGGAAGATTACCGTAGAACGGATCTTCATAAGGATTCTCACGAGGATAGAGCTTAACAACAAGACCTACTATATCAAGCTCGTTATCATCAAGTCCTATAAGCTCCGTATAGTTGATGAGGTAATGAGCCGCATCATTATGGCTCTTCGCCTGAACGAACTTACCTACTTCGTGAAGGATAGCAGAGAGCTGAAGAAGGAATCTCTCACGTGGCTTTAATCCCGTGAACTTAAGAGAAGCATCAAATATCTCTAAAGCCGCCTTTTCCACGAACTCGATATGCTTACGGTCGGTCTTATATCTCTTAGCGATATTTCTGGCACCGGAGATAAGATCCGACAAAGGATCTATCGAGAGCTTATATTCCATATTCTTGTATGCGTAACTATATACAACACCGTCAGACAGTGAAGCCGTCGGGAAATAGATCTCATCTAATCCCGTATACTCGAGCATATTCCTGACGATAAGAGCCGCAGGAAGAAGGAGCGGTGCGATACTGGAAGGAATAGAATCATTAAGAGTGAGATCTGTTGGTCTTGTATGAAGGAGATATTCATATACCTTCATAAATTCCTTCTTACTTAAGATCACACAATCAGAGAATCCCTTACCTGCTAGAAGCTTAATAAATCCTGTCTCGCCTCCGAAAGCGATAAGACTCTTATAAGTGATACCCTTAGGCTCGACCGCATGATAATCGTCAAGATCCTGTGCGATGAATTCCTCAAGAACATCTTCGTAGTGAGTAGTCTTTTTCTGAAGGTCAGAGAGCATCTCGGAAATACGAAGAGAACCTAATACTGTATTCTGACTAAAGATGAATTCCGACTTATCATAAACTGTCGCCTGCATCGAACCTGCGCCGATATCAAGGATCATGGTTCCGTGCTCGACGATATCCTTAAAGTCAGGCATCGTCTCCTTGACAGCGATGTTCTGATAGAACCTCTCCATCGAATTATCTAATACTTCTACTCGAAAACCGGTCTTGATCTTTATCTGCTCAAGAACTACTTCCCTGTTCTTCGCATCGCGAAGTGCTGACGTAGCAACGCAGAAGATCCTGGAGACCTTATATTCCCTGCACTTAACTTCAAAGCTGTTAAGACAGTCACATATCGAATTTATCTGCTCGGTCTGAAGAGCCTTAGTCCTGAAAGCCTGAGTACCGAGCGATATGTACTTCCTGATCGTCTCGATCTCCTTAGGTCGTTTCTTCTGCCCTAATTCGAAGATCTTAAGCCTCGCGGTAAGAGAACCGATATCTATTACCGCCACTAATTTCTTTGCCATAATAATCTGCCTTACAAGGACTCGATAACCGCAGAAGTCATCTCTTCCGTTGTCACGAGCTTGCCTTCTCCCTTATATATATCTGCCGTCCTTAATCCCTTCTCAAGAACCTTATCAACGGCTTTGTTTATCATATCCGAAGCCTCGTCCTCACCAAGCGACCACTTAAAGAGCATCGCACAGGAAAGGATCGTTGCCAGAGGATTAGCTATACCTATACCCGCAATATCAGGAGCTGAACCGTGGACCGGCTCATACATTCCGGGCTTACCCGGATCTCCTAAAGAAGCTGACGGAAGCATTCCGACCGAGCCCGTTATCTGTCCTGCCTCGTCTGAGAGGAGATCTCCGAACATGTTCGAAGTTACGATAACATCAAAGCTTTGCGGTCTTCCGATAAGCTGCATAGTTGCGTTGTCGATATATAAGAATTCTACACTAACTTCAGGGAAATTTCCTGCTTCACTATTAACTACTTCTCGCCAGAGTCTGCTGGTCTCAAGTACATTAGCCTTATCTACGACAGTAAGCTTCTTTGACCTTCCCATCGCATATCGAAAACCTTCTCTTACGATCCTTCTAATCTCGTAGTCACTATATTCCTCAGTATCGAATGCACCATTATCAGTCCTGCCCTTCTTACCAAAGTAGATACCACCTGTAAGTTCACGAACGATAAGTATATCCATTGAATCAAGTCCCTTGATAGGACAAGCATCCGAAAGAGCGCTATACATCAGAGCAGGTCTTAAGTTGGAATATAATCCGAGTTCTTTTCGAAGAGAAAGAAGCGCCTTCTCAGGTCGAATGGAAGGATCGACATTATCCCACTTAGGTCCTCCTACTGCGCCAAGCAAGACCGCATCACTTCCCTTACAGATATCAAGTGTCTCATCCGTTAGCGGAACGCCGTACTCGTCGATGGAGCAGCCGCCCGCAAGACACTCGGTATATTCAAGTTTAAATCCGACTTTTGTAGCGACGGCGTCCATAACCTTAACGGCACCGTTAACTACCTCAGGTCCTATTCCGTCACCTTTGATGAGTGCGATCTTATATTCTTTCATATCATTTTCCCTTCGTGTATTCCACAAGTCCGCCCGCGTCGATTATCTTTTGGATAAACGGAGGGAACGGCTTAGCTTTAAATACCAGGTCCTTTGTCTTATCGATGATGATACCTTCCTCGAAATCGACTTCCACCTCATCACCGTTTTCGATGCCTTCATATGCTTCCTTGCATTCAAGGATAGGAAGTCCCATGTTGATGCTGTTCCTGTAAAAGATCCTCGCAAAATCAACTGCGATTACACATGAGATACCGCTGGCCTTAATTGCTACAGGAGCATGCTCTCTTGATGAACCGCAGCCGAAGTTCTTACCGGCTACGATTATGTCACCAGGCTTAACCTTGTTAATGAACTCGCTGTCTAGGTCTTCCATGCAGTGTACCTTAAGAAGCTCAGGGTCAGCAGTCGTCAGGAACCTGGCCGGGATTATGACGTCCGTATCGATATTCTCACCATACTTGAAAACTTTACCGCTTACTTTCATCACAATACCTCCTTAGGAGTTGCTACTCGTCCCATTATTGCTGAAGCTGCCGCAACAGGAACACCGCTTAAGATGACCTCTGAATCTTTGGTACCCATCCTTCCGACGAAATTACGGTTGGTCGTGGATACACATCTCTCACCGCTTGCAAGAACACCCATGTGAGCTCCAAGGCAAGGTCCGCATGTCGGTGTCGATATTACGCATCCGGCCTCTTCGAAAATACTGATCAACCCTTCTTCGAGCGCAGTCTTATAGACTTTTCGAGAACCAGGGATAACTATGCAGCGAATATACTTATTTACCTTCTTGCCCTTAAGGATAGATGCAGCCATCCTGATATCACTGATCCTGCCGTTAGTACATGAACCTATAACGACCTGATCTATCGGCATATCCTTAACATCAGCCGCTGCCTTTGTATTAGACGGAAGATGAGGAAGAGCAACCGTCAGAGGAACCTCTGAAAGATCGATCTCGACCACCTTGGAATAAACAGCGTCATCATCAGGAACGAACGCTTTATACAAACCGCTGTTGAACCTGTCACGGTTGACCTTATCCATATAAGAAAGCGTAACTTCGTCGATCGGGAATATACCGTTCTTTCCACCTGCTTCGATCGCCATATTGCAGATCGTGAGCCTGTCATCCATAGAAAGATCATGAACGCCATCTCCCGTAAATTCGATCGATTTATAAAGTGCACCGTCAACACCGATCAGACCGATAAGATGGAGAATGATGTCTTTACCGGTAACATATTCCTGCTTCTTACCTTTCAATACGACCTTAACTGCTTCAGGAACCTTAAACCAAGTCTTACCTGATGCCATAGCACAAGCCAGGTCAGTCGATCCTACGCCTGTTGCGAATGCTCCGAGCGCACCGTATGTACATGTGTGAGAATCGGCACCTATGATCGCATCACCAGGAAATACTAGTCCGTTATCAGGGATGATAACATGCTCGATACCGTGACCTTCATCACCTAACTCGAAATACTTGGAGATGGAATTATCTCTGGCAAAACATCTCATGCATTTGGAAAGCTCTGCTGACTTGATATCTTTGTTCGGAGTGAAGTGATCAGGGACAAGACATACCTTATCTTTATCGAAGACCTTACCACCCATCTTATTCAATATCTCTATTGCAGGCGGCGCTGTCACATCATTACCTAAGACTAAGTCAAGATCAGCCTCGATAAGATCTCCTTCTTTGACTTCTTCAAGCCCTGCATGATAAGCAAGGATCTTCTGCGTCATCGTCATTCCCATAAGCAAAGTCCGCCTTTGAATTTATAATGTTATTCTACAATATCCACTATTCGATTCTCAATTCATATTGACTCTTTTTCCTTAACGATATGCGTGTATTACAACGTTTAACACAAAACGGCGGTCCGAAGACCGCCGTCTGTTAATCAACAGTTATCAGTCAGATAATGTTATCTGAGGATTCCGTAGGAAGCACAGATCTCACCGAATTCAGCAGACTGTGCAAATCCGTAGAATACACTCTCTCTTGAAGCATTGTTATTGAGTAAGCCTACCCAGTAAGCCAATCCTTCCTTATCAAACTCTCTGCCCATGAATGTACGATAGAGGCTCTTTACATATTCTTCATTGCTGAGGTTCTTATCCTTAAACTCCTTGCTGAAGAAGAATCCGTAAGCCGCACTTGTTCCTGTTACTCTCTTGTTGGAGAGTTCTTCTGACCAGTACTTAAGTCCGTCTGCCTCAGGCTCACGGCCAAGACATGTGGTATAAAGTCTTGTAGCGAATGCTACTACGCCACTCTCTGTCTCTGCTGCAGCACCTGATGGGATACCGTAGCTCTTACAGATCTCCTGCCACTCAGGTGAATTGATGAAGCCGTTGATAACTTCCTTCTTCGAAGTTCCCTTAGCCAATGAATCAAGCCAGAATGCCTTTCCTTCAGGTTCGGATGCTCTGTCGAAGAATGTCTTATAAAGAACTTCTACGAAATCACTGTCGCTCATGTTACTGTCGATAAACTCAGGGCTGAAGAGGAATCCTCTTGCAACGTCTGCACCGGTGCTGCCCTTAGTATTAACACAGTCAACCCAGTATGCCTTACCGTCAGGATCAGATTCTCTTCCGAGAGCTATTGTATAAAGTCTCTCAACAAATCCTGCAACACCTGTCTCAGCAGGCTTAGCTGCGATAGTAACAGTTACGCAAGATGCCTTACTGTCGTTGTAGTTAGCAGAACCAACTACCTTGTACCATACATAGTATGTGCCAGCTGCTGTTCCTGTAGGGATAGTTGTTGAATATCCGCTTGTAGGAGCTGTCTTAGCATCTGTACCGATAGCATACTGCATTGTTCCGTTGTTTGCTGCACCTGCATTAACGAGTGCCTGAGCTGAACCGTTCTCTGTGAGAGCGATAGCTGTAGGAGCTGTCTTAACAGTAGCGTCAGCCTTTGCAACTGTAACCTTAACCTCAACATTAGAGATAGTGTTGTAGTTAGTTGCATCCTTAGGTGTAAATGTTGCCTTGAATGTATTTGTTCCTGCATTACCAACACTTGCTGTTGCATCTGCAAATGCCCATCCATCAGGAAGTTTTACATCTGCCAATGTCTGACCATAAGTAGCTGTAAGTCCTGTTGGAACAGTGTACTCAGGATCGATAGGAGATACTGCAACTTCTACGTCTTCAGTAATAATGTTGTAGTTAGTTGTATCCTCAGGTGTAAATGTAGCCTCAAATGTGTTTGTTCCTGCGTTACCAACACTTGTTGTTGTATCTGCAAAGGACCATCCCTCAGGAAGCTCTACATCTGCCAATGTCTGACCGTAATCAGCTGTAAGTCCGGTTGGAACTGTGTACTCAGGATCGATAGGAGATACTGTAATTTCTACGTCTACATCAGTGATAGTGTTGTAGTTTGTTGTATCAGCAGGTGTAAATGTTGCCGTGAATGTATTTGTTCCTGCATTGCCAACACTTGTTGTTGTATCTGCAAAGGACCATCCCTCAGGAAGCTCTACATCTGCCAATGTCTGACCGTAATCAGCTGTAAGTCCTGTCGGAACTGTGTACTCAGGATCGATAGGAGATACTGCAACTTTTACGTCTTCAGTAATAATGTTGTAGTTAGTTGTATCCTCAGGTGTAAATGTAGCCTCAAATGTGTTTGTTCCTGCGTTACCAACACTTGTTGTTGTATCTGCAAAGGACCATCC
>JAGCGE010000307.1 GCA_017649745.1 Clostridiales bacterium
ACCTGCTTTTCATCGGAGACTTCAGCTCGTTTTGGCGCGGTAATCGTCTTCTCCTGTCTGTCGACCATCTTTTCCGGAAGAAGACCAAACTTCGTGTTAATGGTGACCGGACAAAGGAGTCTGATTGCTACTGCAGCCCACATGAGCATTATCAGGAGTTTAGGAGCCTTCTTGAACACCTTCCTGAAGATCAGTACTGCAATGATAAACACTGACGACATAAGGCTGATGTTTAACATATTCATCAAAAAAGTATTCATATTATTTCTCCTTGAATTTCTTGATCATTGCCTGGATCTCGTCCACGTCTTCAGACGTTAGCTTCTTGCTGTTTGCGAAAGCTGCAATAAATGCAGGCAAAGAACCATCAAAAAACTCATCGAGAACCTCTTCGCTCTTCTTACTCTGATAATCTTCAAATGACATCAGAACTGTTACGGTACCATTTTCGTTAGCGAAAAGTCCTTTATCACAAAGTTTACGAAGCACCGTGTATGTCGTTGATTTCTTCCATCCGAATTCCTCGTCGCAGATCTTGACGAGGTCACCGGATGATATCGGTGCCTTCTCCCATATAATCTTTGCGAATCTCTCCTGTACTTCTCCAAGTTCCATATGATCTTCCTTTCCTCCTGCAGGTTTACTCCGGATAGACCAAGTCTATCGCGAGTAGACCAGATTGTCAACAATTATTTTTCGATAATTATCGAATAAGTATCACCGATCGCGATCTTATCTCCGTCGACAAAGACTATCATATCGTTATACTCGTCTATAGTTCTGACATTTCCCTTCTTCGTGTGGTAGCTTCCGCCTTCTTTTCGAATATCGGGGATGAAATAATCTACAGTCACCATCGGTCTTGAGGACTTGATCTTCTTCAGCTCATTAAGCTTATCATTAAGATCCACGATCTCCTCTTCAGACATCTCACGCCTTCTGTCAGTCAGACGAGCGGTCTCCGCTACAGCCGCATCATAACCTACCAGAGCTGCAAAAGGAGAAAACTGCGCTGCTCTGTCATGGAGCGACATAGGTGGATGATCAGGATACTGAGGCCTATTAAGATGGAGGATATCATCATACTTACTCATGCCTTGTGTCCTCCTATCTGTTTATTACGTTCGATAGCTGTTCCGCCTTCGTTCAGATTCTTAACCTTAAGCACAGCATTTTTACCGTACTTTTGCTTTATAGTGAGCATCGCCTCCTGCAAGGCACGTTCCTTCTTAAGCTTAGCCTCCCTGGCCTCTTTCTCTTCTTCAGGTTCGAGCATATCGAAAAAGTTCAGCTGTTCAGGAGTGCGCCTGTTCGAATCATCTTCCTTTATGACATTACAAGCACATATACCAAGTCGCCTGCTCAGAAGTTTCTTATCAATGATACTGTCGAAAAGATTCATCGCTGCTTCAGTTATTTCTGAAGTAGCAGAGGTATGTCCGCTTAGATTGATACTGCCGTGAGCATGTTTAGGGACATGTCGACCATAATAGTCAGATTTAACTTCACCGCTGTAATCAGACACCTTTAAGCTCTCACGATCATATCCGATAGAAAGTACTATCTGATCTGTCACAAGTCCTTTCTCAACAAGATCCAAAGACAAAGTGTCTGCCATCTCCCATACGATAAGTCTAGTGGTTAGATAATCCGTCGGTTCCTGAAGGACCTGGCCTGATGAGATACTGTTATTCTGAGGAACATAGTTCTTAACGTCAGCAATTGATGTTGGTTCGATACCCCAGGCATGATCGATCAATAGTTCAGCGTTCTTACCCAGGATCTTATACAAAACTTCTATCGTTTGGTGATCAAGAGAGAGCCTTGCAATATCGCCCATCGTATAGACACCGAACTTCTCAAGCCTTGCAGCTATACCATGACCTACTCTCCAAAAATCAGTAATCGGCATATGATCCCACAAGTTTTCCTTGTAGCTCTGCTCATCTAGTTCAGCGATCCTGACGCCGTCTTTATCTGCAGGAATATGCTTGGCAACGATATCCATTGCTACCTTACAAAGGTACATATTAGTTCCGATACCGGCTGTCGCCGTTATTCCCGTTGTCCTAAGAACATCCTGAATGAGCATTCTCGCAAAATCATGAGCGCTCATATCGTATGTCTTAAGATAGCCTGTCGCATCGATAAAGACTTCATCTACTGAATAAGCAAAGATATCATCAGGCGCAACATATTTAAGATAGATACCGTATATCTGCGCGCTGACTTTCATATAAAGCGCCATCTGAGGAGGTGCAACAATGTAATCCACCTCCAAAGACGGATCGCTGTTAAGTTCTGAATAAAAATGACTCTTGCCGGTAAGTTTCTTATGAGGAGACTTCCACTTACGATCCCTGTTGATCTGATCGACTCGCTGAACAACTTCAAAGAGCCTTGCTCGTCCTGCTATACCATAGCTCTTCAATGAAGGCGATACGGCAAGACAGATCGTCTTCTCTGTTCTCGTGGGATCTGCTACAACAAGGTTAGTATTAAGAGGATCAAGTCCTCGCTCGGCACATTCGACACTGGCATAAAACGACTTAAGATCTATCGCTAAATAAACCTTATCCATACAGTGCCTCGTTATATATTAGACTTCGTAATCGAAGCTGCTCCTGATCTTAACAAAAGGTCTTACTTTACCGTTAGCAACTTCAACATGAAAAGGATTAGAAGAATAATTGGTAAGAGCTTCTTTACTCTCGAACAAAGAATCAAGCATTACATCTCCGCTGGAGCTTCCAAGTTTCTCAGTGTTAACCTTGATCTCAACAATACCTGGAACCTTATCCTTAAGACCTTCAAGACCTTCCTTGATACCTGCCTTGATCGTCTCCTTCTCTTCTTCGGAATACTCGTCCTTTAACGTCCAAACGATAACATGTCTTACCATGATCTCTCTCCTTTTGTCATTGATCTATGGCATCATCTTAACACAAACATTCGTTCGTTTCCAGTCTTTTCGAAAAGGATAGTTATGCCTTGTCCATCCTGAAAAGAAGCACGCTCTTTATGATCAGTAACAAAAAGACGATAGCGACAGCATAGGCTTCGCGTGTCATCGCAAGGAAAAGGACTAACACGATACTTAATAGCATCGAGATGAAAGTAACAGGTTTAGTCTTCTCTACTTTCAAAAGATTAAGTATAACCTTAACTACTCCTACAAGGATCAAGGCTATAAATGATATCCAGTAAAAAATGATCAGCTGAGATTTTCCGGTATAAGAGAAAAGATTTACCGAATATATGAATTCACCGACAGGCTTAGGATAGAGCGGAAGCAGGATCAATGCTATGGCCATAATATCAGCAATTCCATAGATCAGATCAAATACACTTCTGATATTCTTCTTGTTCTCCATCTGAGCGATAGTTATAAGCTTATCTCCAGACAAAAGATCGTCTATTGATACTGAAAAGAACTTCGATATATCTTTCAAAGATTCGATGTTGGGATAACCTCGTCCGGACTCCCACTTAGAAATAGCAGTCCTGGATACAAAAAGAGCTTCAGCAAGTTCTTCCTGAGTCATATCCTTACTCTTCCTGAGTTCTTGTAACTTCTCGCCAAACTCCATTTCAGGCACTCCTGTCATCTTTTTTACTGTCCGCTATCATAACGACTGCTCTATAGACAAGGAACAATCCGAAGCTTAAGGTCACTGAACCTATTATATCAGTTAACCAGTGAACACCTGCTACCGTCCTTCCGATCACCATAAAGAGCATGAATGCGATCGAAGCTAAACAGATGATATTTACTGCTGTTTTATTCTTGAGCCTGCGCTTAGTCTGAAAATTCAGAGTCGGCATAACAGACAAGACGAGTAATGTCGTTGAAGAAGGATATGATGCCTCCATGAACCCGTTAATAAGAACCGGTCTATAGTTGATCGGTATCATCTCGAAGATCAGATATCCGAAGATGACCAGGATGTAGTATACGCCCAAGAAGATAATATCAAGATCGACTTTAAGAAGACTCCTTCTTCTGATCAATTGAATAAGTCCTACCATGCCGAATATCATACAGATCGCGATCGGAACTAGTCCAAGCCAGTCAGTGATCGTATATATACTCATATGAACTCCTGTAAGTTCATGAAATCTGCTGTTGATCGTAGCTAATCCTATGGATGTTCCGTTTTGTCCTACATTCTGAACATCAACCGTTTGAATGATCATTGTCCAGATCACAAAAAAATTGAGAAGGATTATTCCGGTAGTAAGGATAGTCTTTTTGTTATTAGCCATGTTCATCACCCAAAAAAAAGATTGCCCCGAAACGATCGAGGCAATCTCAAGATAACAAACATCTTCTTTGCTATAAAGAAAAACAGCGTAACATCCGTGATACTATTCGTGTCATTTCTTAAAAGCGCTGGTACAGGCTCATCTTGCCCACTCCTCACGAAGAAGACTATAAATACATGCGTCAACGATTCCCTGGTTATTTCTGTCGTTTTGACGAAGTGTTCCCTCATACTTAAAGCCACATTTAGCGAGCACCTTACCTGAATTTGGATTATTAGGATCATGTCTTGCTTCGATCCTGTTAACTTTAACCTCTTCAAAGAAGAAAGGTATCAAAGCTGAGAGCGCCTCACTCATGATTCCCTGATGCCACCACTTTCTGCTCAGACAATAACCAATTTCTATTTTCCCGATATCATCATTCTGATTGACAACTGCTATAGAACCTAATGCTTCACCTGCATCCTTTGGTTCGATGACCCACTGATAATACTCAGGTTTATCATATTCAGCTAGCCACAGATTTAACACATACTCAGTAACTTCTTTTGTATGGTGTGTAGGCCATGTAAGAAACTTCGTAACTTCTTCATCTGAGCACCAGTTCCTAAATGCCGGTTCAACATCACGAGGCTCTGCTCGTCTTAAGATCAATCTGTCTGTTTCGATCTTTACTGTTCCTTTATGTTCCATATCTCAATCCTCCTTAAAACGTTAGACTATATCTGACTTCTCTGAGAATTTTGCCGCCGATATCGTTTTCTACCACTCCGTCAGTAAGAACAAATCCCTGCGACTCATAAAACTTTCTTGCACTTTTGTTATCTTCCAATACCCACAGAAAGATCTTGTTGTATCCTGATGCAACCAGACCGTTGATTGCTACAGAGAGGAGCTGTCCGCCATATCCTTTGTGCATATACTCAGGAAGAAAGTAAATTGAGATTATCTCACCTTCATCAGCATATTCATTAAATCTGGATCTGCAGAAACTGCTTGTTCCTACGATATTTCCGTCCACTTCACACACAAGAGTATTCCAACCCGGAGAATCTATCTTCGAAGCCCATCTGCCTTCAGGAATCGAATCAAGATAATCCTGCGGGACTATCCCTGCATATGCAGTTTTCCAGCTCTGCTCATATATTCTGCTTATCTTTTTCCTGTCATCGTATGGTGTTATCTTTCTTATCGTTATCATTCTGTTTCCTCATATTCTTTCCGCGTTATCTCAAGCTCGATTACTTTCCATTGTTCTCCGTCGATATCAACATATTTATCCTTAAGGTCAGTTGACGGTCTGAAGCCTGCCGCCTTGTAACAGTACTGCGCTGCGGGATTATTCTCATAAACTCCCAGACATACTTTCTCAGCCTGAAGGATCTCGAATGCATATTTGAATGCCTGACGGATCATCTTTTTACCGTAACCTTTACCTCGCTTATTCCCATCAACGATGATCCACCCGAATCTTATGAACTTACGGTCTCCGTTAAGATATCTCAAGATAAGGCTTCCAACAGGACCTTCATCATCAAAAGCTGTCATCGCATAGAAATTATCTGCTTCTTCACACATTCCGTTCTTATCGATGTACATCTCAATAATATCGGCTGCAGATAGCGGATATGATCCGATCAGGTGGCCGCCCCAGCGCTTATAGACTCCCTCGTCTCTGCACCATGTTGCGATCATCTCTGCGTCACACTTCTTGAATGGTCTAAGTCCCAGCATCTTTATTTCCTCCTAAAAAAATCACCTGCCTCCGAAGAGACAGGTGAATTAATAACTAGATTATCTGTTCATTATGCTCTCGGAGTTCAAAAATCATACGTGATAACAAGACCGTGGATTCCCACTGCCATTGGACGCATGTATGACTTGACTGAAATCGCGTTGAACATCAATGAACTCCTCTCAAAGATTTTTGTGTAGGATATCACTTCAATTTCGATGTGTCAACACAATGTCACCTTACTCCGCCTTCAAGAAGACTGAAGCTCATCTCATCGATATTTATTTTTGCTTCAGCTCCATAAGGCAACAAAAAGATCGGTGATGTGTGTCCGAAATTTAGGTCACCCAACACAGGCAGATCAGGAAGCGAATATCTTCCTGTAATGACATCTCTGATACGCTCAGCATACGCTTCAAAAGGCTTATCTGTTCTCATCTTTCCTATGATGATACCGTTTAAAAGCTGCAGATATCCTTTCTCTCCAAGTTCATTAAAAAACGCAGCCATACCTTCAGGATCACAGCATTCCGGAATATCCTCAAAGAAAAGAATGGATCCGTCAAAATCTGTCTTTTTGACCAGTGTTTCACCTGAAACATCTTTTATCTTAAGAAGATCTCCGTGTCCTCCGAAAAGCCTTCCCCTAGCCTTTCCTTTTCCCTGAACATAGCAGTAACCATGATCAGGAATATAGTTCTTTTTATAGTTCTTATCTATATGTTTACAACCACCTAAAGACCACTCTTTAGAATGATCGA
>JAGCGE010000308.1 GCA_017649745.1 Clostridiales bacterium
AAAGCCATACGTTTTCCTTTCTACCGATAAACTTTGATCGGTCAGGGCATCAGCATCTAATCGCTGTGCCGTGTTTAAAATTATTTTATACTAACGTCCTGTGCACCGCACGCTGGTATCTGGGATTGTAATTGCTGTGCCATCATCACAGCTTGGTTGTATCTTTGGGGATTCTGTTGTGCAATCTGCATTACCATCTGTTGAGGATTATCCTGAAAGTTCTGCTTGAATTGCAGAAACTGCTGGTAAAGTTGGGTGATTGCATTCCCCGGCATGTTTTGCATCATCTGTTGGTAAAGGGGATTACTCATTCTTCAACCTCCTTTTTCTTAGTAGACTTCTTAATAGAAAGTCCATCGAGATCATCTCTAAGATCCTTCAGCTGTGCGTAAATGTCTTCGAGATCTGCTTTAACAATGTAATTAGGATTATCTACAGATTTAGTATATCCTGCGCCTCTTTCAGTATAATCTAACACTCTAATTGTAGGCATTCCACTATTGTCAGCAGACTTAATGTAAATAACTTGCTCTTCTGAATCCCAAAGGACTACAGTTGAACCTGGATTGACATACCAAGATTTTGCAGCTGCTTCTCCCTGAACCCATATAATATTTCCGCCATTTTGACTGGGGGTATTTTGCGGGGAGGGATTAACTGTGTAATTTCTCGGCTGATAGAGATAAGGGTTTGTATAGTCCATCACTCTTCTTTGTACCAGTAATACTGTGGAATGCATTCGCTGCTAGCCCCAGTATCGTACAAGTCGCCATTTACAACTGTGGCTACGTGACCTTCAAACGAAAGTACATAAATTCCTTCTGGATTGTCTTCGCAGAAATCTTTTGCTGTATAGCATCTCGGACATGTATCCGGGACAGCTTTTCTGTAGAATCCTTTGTCCCTTAGAACAGCCCCCCAGACAGCATTTGAATCGGGCATATCGCCCATTGTAAACGCCATTGCCGTTAGAGAAGCAAATGCAGCCTCCCAAGAGATGTCTAGAGCTTTTGCTAATGCTCTAACAGCACAGTCTCGGACTCTTCTGGCTACAGGATTCGGATTGTATTCAATCCACATGTATTTTTGGTTTCTCCTTTCTTAAAATATATTATAATAAACTCTAAGTTGTGCACAATCTTAGATTTATTACCTAAGGAGTTTTGGGGCCCTAAGGAAAATGAGTATGAAAAAACTTAGAGCCCCTTTCCCACGGAGGGTATTATGCATGTAAGTTAATCTGCTTATTCAGTAGGACGCAATTCTGTATCGCCCCACGACTCCTGCTTATGAATATTACCGGCTCTGTCTAGAATAGAACACGCTGTCGCATATCTATCTGAAGATCTATATGCCATTTCAGTATGAAAACGAGCAAGCGCTTCATCATAATCCTGATAAGCATAAATTGCCGGAATAGTGTTATTTTGAATAATGACAAGAAAGAACATACTTAATCTCCTTTAATCTTCAAGAATCTTAAAGTCTTCAGCTTCAGTCTTAGGCTCTTCAGTAAGCATAAACTCGAAAGCAGAGTATGCAATCGGCTTGAAGTCGAGATTCTTAATAGCATCCAAGAATTCTTTACGATCAAACTGTTCGCAATCAATCTCTACCTTGTTCTCGAGGAACTTAGTGAGCTTTTCGTTATACTCCTGAGGTTCCAGACCAGCATATTCCTTTGTAATCTTGTCTCTCAGATAGGCAATGACACTATCCAATTTCTGGCTTAGAGTATAAAGCTTATACCCAATACCAAAAGGAAGATCCTTATTAACAAGCTCTTTAATAAACGGAATAGAATCATTGATTTGCGCAAGTGTTGCTTTAATTTTCATTTGTTTCGCTCCTTTATAATATTATACTTATTCCATCTCTACTTCCTTGATGTAGACATCTCTACGAAGTTCTACACCTTCGATATTAAACAGCACACAAACAGTAGAAGTACGAGACTCATGTCTGTATGCCAATTCCTGATGATAAGCCGCAGTAGCTGCATCCCAAGAATTATACGTCAACATTGACGGCGTTGCACCATTCTGAATAGTCAGAAGAATGTAAGTGTTTGATTCTCCCATATGCGTTCTCCTTTGTTAATTAATCAGCGCTCCATACTAAATTGAATGTTACAACCGAATCGCTTGTTACAGACTTTCTTACAGCGCATATACCGGTTGTTGGATCAATTCCAATATAGCAATTATTCCACGCATAATATGCCTGTGTACCACTACCACCAGTTGCTCGAACATACGTTTTCGGAAGATCTACTCCGCTTATAGTAAATAGAGACGACCATTCTTTCGTAGTTGTTGAAAGTCCAGTTATATATCCTTGAGCGGTTACTATTGAACCTCTTTGCCGAACTCTTATATCGTTTGCCGTACCTTCAGATACACTAATGCTTCCTATCTTAGAGCCATAATCAGCAGTTGTAACTGTTTTATTCCAACTACTAAAACTTAAGGTACTACTAGTTCCGGCTTCTTTAATTACATATTGAGTATATTGATTACCTAAAATATCTGTAATAAATCTGACTCTATACTTAACACCACTACTCGCTTCTCCATAATTGCCGCTAACAGCATTTTCAACGCGCATATTAAATGCATATTGAGTAGGGCAATTACTAAGAGATTGTGCGCCAGCATTTGTATTTATTACATACTGTCCTGGCTCAATGTAGTTCCAATTATTCAAATCAGAATTATTAACAATAGCAAAAGCATTATCTTGTATTAATCTGTATCCTAAATTACTAGCGTAAGGTTTATATAAACCTACTTCATCAATATTAGGTACATATGCAGTATAACTTGCTAATGTACTTCCCTCATTCATCTGCACATTTTCAAGAGCAGAAAGAGGAATATAAGTATCGTCTGTATAACGGACTAATATTTTTATAAACTTGGTTGTAGATGAAGTAGTAATACTTGTAGATACTACATTTTTAGATGTGTACTTTATAAATGTTCTGCTCGAATTATATTCATGAATCTCATAAATTTGTGCTGTACTACCTGTAGATAAACTATAAGTAGTAGAGGACTTAACAGGAATATATATTGATCTAAGTCGTCCAAGGGCATTCGTATCAGCACCAGCTGCGCCACTTAAACTTCCTTGGATAAACATATCTTTACTTAAGAGATTCTTTGAATAAAGATTTTGAGAATAAAGATCACTAGTTACTGCTAAAGTACCATTTTTATCAGGAAGATATAATGATCTATAATCAGTTAATACACCATACACATCTATAGTACAATTATACATGCCTTCGGAATACATCATTATTCTTCCATATGACGATCCGGATTCGCTTGTCGGCGTACTATTACCCAAAACTAATGCTCCCAGTGCTGAAGCACCAGCTGAAGCATCAGTCGAAGATATTGCCAAATTACCTGTTAAAGTTCCACCAGTAAGTGGAAGGTAACTATTAAGATCATCTGTTATAGCGATAGTTCCGGATTTATTAGGTAAATAAAGTTCTCTATTGGCTGTAAGTATACTATTTTTATCATAAATTTCAGTATAATAAGTATTCTTACCGAAGATACGTAATGAACCATAACTAGAACCGCTTACTCCATCATTTGAGTTATTACCTAATTCAATAGCCGCACGCTGAGTTGCAGTATTTGAATGATCACGGTAAATCTTTAGAACAGATGAAGCTATCTCATAATAAAATCCAACATTTTTATTAGCATAACTAGTAAGATCTGCAGTAGTATGACTGTTTGTAAGTAATACACTATATGTACCAGAAGTGTTTTCTTGAGCTAATACTCTTCTAGCATCGCCGTCCGAATTGGTAGTTACTGCTAAATATCTACCCGATATCACACCATAAGGCAAATATATACTTTTATTTCCGCTTAAAACTGAAGCGGTGGAAACTGACGTAATAGTATAATAATATTGCGATGGGCTATAAAGTCTAATTTCTCCATAAGTTGCACCAGAAGTTCCATTTGCAGTACCATTCCCTATGGCTAATGTTGCGGTTTGTGCTGTAGTTGAGCCGTGAATTCTATCAAGAATTAAATAACCAGCGGAAGGCGTATAATTTAAGCCCTTACTTTTACGCGCCTTACCAGTTTCTGTAGAATCTGTTGTATTCGTACTTAAAAGAATTCTAAAGTTATTACTACTTGTACTATTTTCTTGCGTAACAGCACCGACATTATCGTCAACATATTTCTTTGTAGCTGCATGAAGATTTTCTGTTGGAGCACCAGACAGAATCAGTGGCCCTGTCATGGTATCTCCAGCCTTTAATACAAATACACTTGGATCAAATGAACCAGTTATTGGTGCTCCGCTTCGGTCATGTGCTGTATAGCCTGAGAGCAGCGAAGAAGAATCGACCGTGTCACCAGTGAGGTCGAGGTAAGTCTCATTATTTAGTATAAATTTCGCATAAGTCTTATCAGGCATACTGCCACCTCATTTGTTAGATTGATACGCAATAACCGCCAGTTCCGAGAGCTGTCTCGGTGATAGTAATTGCAGCTACATCGACCTCAGCCAGATAGTCATAACCATCATCAGGTGTAATCTGCTGAGCCGTCCACAGAGGAACGATGTTGGATTTCGTCTGAGCAGTAATAGCCTCACCTGTGTAAGTACCTGTTACGCCAAGGATCTCAACACCAGATTTAATATTGCCAGCGATGATCTTAGCCTGCTCAGTAGCAAGAATGCTAACTGTACCAGATCCATCATGACAACCCTGAGGAATAGTATAAGTTCCGGAAACAGTGCTAATCGTTCCGGTTACAGCTCCACGGTTAGGCATTGTACCAACGATAACAGATCCGCCTACTGCTGCTGTCTTACCATCCAGAATTTCACCAACAAGAGCAGTACAATTGCTCGAGTCCACATCATAATCACATGTACCTGTGATAGCAGCACCTGCATGGTCATGTGCAGTAGTGCCACGAAGCAAACTAGCAGCTGCAACAGTATCAGCTGTCAAGTCCATATAAGTAGTGCCGTTAAGTATGACTTTTGCATAAGTTTTGTCAGGCATAGTATTTCTCCTCTCAAGACATTATAGATAGTGTGTAACCGCCATTTGGATTAGCTGTTGTCTCAACAGGCACTTCTTTAACAAGCACATTGTCAGACATGCCCTTATGAGCGGTTTCAAGTGTTTGGTCATATAACTGCGGTTCAACAACATAAGGCCCTTCGTAGATAGGATAAGGACCTGCTGTAAAACTAAGGTTATAGTCGAAGTTCAAGACTTCATCATAAACAAATATGTCGCAATCTACGTACCTAGTCGGTGTAGTTTCGTAGTTGAACTCTATTACTTGATCATAGAGCTTTACTTTCACAACTCAAACACCTTATGACTAAGCAGTTCTTCGACTTTTATCTCTTTGGCATGAGTACCGACAAACTCACCCTCGATAAGAAATCGGAACTGGAACTTAAGAGGCTCGTCTACTTTCATCTTAAGTGTCTCGTCTTGTGTAAAGTGGTAGAGGATTGTATTGTTCGTAGTATCAATAGTGCAATCGTCTTTCCCCTTAATCAAAAGCATGGGACAATATGTCTGAAACTGTAGGAAAGCCAATTCAAGCGCCACTATGTTAGCGACATTAAGTTTTTCCGGCTTGAAATGACAAGCCAAGTAAGGTGTGGTACCTTGTAGGATACGATTGTCACCCATTTGTAATCCCTACCTCTCCTAAAATATGTCTGAAACATCTTCCTCTTGAGAAGCCAGTATTGTACTACCATAACCAGTCAAAGCTTTAATGACTCTTTCATAATCAACGGCAGATTTCTCAGCTTCATCAATAGCACGAGTCTTTGCTCGCAATAATTCGGTTTTCCATTTCAATTCTTCTTGCTCATACTTGTATCTTTCGCTTCCGAGCTTCAAAAAATGCACAAGTTCAGCAGAAGATGCCGTACCATCCTTAATTCTCTGCTCTACAGCAGTCAAAGCCAGATCACACAACCGTCTTTCCCTCTGGTTGTCTGATACATCTGGTACTCTTTTCAGGTCATCTATGCCTGATCCAGTACTGATTGTTACTCGTTTAGCCATACTTACACCTATCTTTCTACACCATAAAACTTATCTCCGCCATAGGCCGAAGTGGAATGATTTAGTCAATTTTCCC
>JAGCGE010000309.1 GCA_017649745.1 Clostridiales bacterium
CTGGACGGAGCCTTGGACGATCTTAAGGAAAACCTCGCAAAGATCGAATCTTACGGCGTTTTCAGCAACAGCTTTACAGGTGTACTCGGCATCGATATCACTGAACTTACTCTGCCTAATAACATAGATGCAGCTCGATATTTCTGCTCTAAGATCTCTTCGATCAAATACTCGAGAGCTGATGTGATAATCCTGTTCATTGATGATTCAAGGACACATAGCTGTGACAGATTCCTGGAAGAACTTTCCAAGACATTTGAATTCAAGTCAGACACACCTACCGGCATAAGGAGGAAAACAGCATGAGAAGTGAGAGATTTTCGGAAGAAAAAGAGATAAAACGGGCCATGAAGAGCATCAACGGTCATGCTGGTCCCGTTACATATATGGATGAGCACGGCAACACTTATGTAAATGATGATCAGAGCAACGTGATCTTCTATGGTATCACCGGCGGAGGAAAGACTGCGTACGGTACTCAGGGCGCTGTATTGTCCATGATAAACAACGATGAGAGTTTTGTCGTAATCGACCCAAAGGGTGATCTTCATAAGGAGACTTACTGCTTTGCTAAAGACAACGGTTACAACATTCACGTCGTATCGTTCAGAGACCTTAAGTACAGCGAAGGGATCAATATACTGTCCCTTCCCTACCAGCTCTATAATTCAGATGACATCGACAGCATCGCGCTTGCTAACGATATGATCAACTACATTGCTCATTCGATCTATGTCGAAGCGCCGAATACCGATCCGTTCTGGATAGATTCTGCACGAAGCCTCTTCGTCGGACTTATCCATGTACTCTTCAAGTTCGGTAAGCCTGACGAGATCAATATTCCGAGCGTGATCAGGCTCATCGACGAAGGTGTAGGAAAAAGAAGCGTCGTTAAGGGTCCTCTCGACAGGATAATCGAAGAACACAAGAACGAGGTCTTCGCGTCTCTTCTGATGAACGTTAAGAGCGCTCCGAATGAAACACGTGCGAGCATCTTAAGTTCAACATACGAACCGCTCAACATCTTCATCAAGAGTGAAGGCGTCAGGGATCTTCTCTGTTCCAACGAATTCAAGATCAGCGACCTTGATACTGATAAGCCGACAGCCGTATATATCATCACACCTGATGAGAACGACATCTACGGATCGATCTCAGGTATCATCGTGTGCCAGATCATGTCGTACTTCATTCACCTCGCGCACAAGAAGTATAACGGCAGGCTCAACAGAAGGCTCAACTTTCTTCTTGAAGAACTCGGTAATATCGGTAAGGCTATACCTAACCTGCCTCACCTGATGTCTGCAGGAAGATCCAGGAACATAAGGACTTTTATCGTGCTCCAGAACCTGTCGCAGCTCGAAGCTATCTACTCTAAGAGCAATGCTATAACTATCAGGTCGAATGCTGATACTCTCATCGCTTTCAGGACAAATGACAAGGATACACTGTCAGAGCTTTCCATGTTGTGCGGAGAAAGAGAGGTCGGAACAGGTCCGAACGCATCGAAGGAATACCTTATCACGCCTTCACAACTGGCAGCAATGGAAAACGGTCAGGCGCTGATATTCGTGTCAGGAAGGATCAAATACGTTACAAAGCTTCCGTTCTACAAGGATATCTTCGATTATGATGACTGGAGAGAACCTGATCTCTCACTACATGCTCATGCTGATACTAACAAGCTCTTCTCGCTTGCAGATCTCGATGAGAAAAGGATAACGCCTCAACTATGGTTCGATCAGGTACCGCCTCCGTTACCTTTCGACGACGAATATCCTCCTGTTACTTCCGGATTCGCGGAAGAACTGCCGTTTGATCTTGACGATGATGATATCTCTCTTCCGTTTGATATCGAAGATCCGGATGAGAAACCTTCCAAGAACATCAAGACCGTGGTACATGTTACCGAGTTAAGTTCCGGAAGCGCTAAAGATATGATCATAGCTTTCGCTAATAAGTTCAGAGATATACCTCTGCCTCGAAACTTTAACAGGCGTTTTTCAGTACAGTTCGATGACGAAGACAAAGCTACACTCTTCAGAAATTTCGTTATCAATCATGGCGGCATGGCCTCAAAGACAGTGATCGACATGGGCGATGATGAAGACGAAGATATTTTCTAATAAAACACGGGGGGCATCATCAAAATGGTGCCCCCCGCAATACTTAGTTATCAGGTTCTACTAAGTGATCAGAACTCAATATATCCTTTGTCTTACCTTCGGCACTGTTGACCTCAAATTCATATCGGTCTTCAAGGAGTTCAGAATAATCCTGATCATCATCAACTGAGAAGACTATGCAGAAATGGCACTGATTAACAGTAATAAATTGAATGCTATCTTCACTAACCTTTAATGTTTCTGGATCAACATAATGATAATGTCCAAGTTTATCTGATACCTCAAAGATTTCTACCAGTTCTATCACCTGTTGAATCCTACTGCCTCTATTGGAAGTTTTATAGTCTTTTTCTGACATCTTATCAGATAGTTTTCTAACTATTATCTGCTCTTGATAAGGATATGTATGCGGCTTTATTTCAGGTGCAACAGCCGGGTGTGATATAGAAATAAGAATAAACCAACTCAATAACAACAATCCTACAATAGAAACAAAAACACATACAGGAATCATTATCTTTTTTCTGGTCATTAATCTTCTCTCCTTACACATCCGTATTTTTACTCGGAATGCAAAACTTATAGCATGAAGCAAAGGTTGAAAGGCATCTTTCTACGAATACTCCATTATCAATATAACATACCATATAATCAGAGTATAATATTCCTTTATCAACAATATCACTTCTCGTAGGTATTCCCATATTTATATCTAAATCATATGCATACTGACACGGACCACTCCATCCGAAAGCATATCCAACATCACAGTATTTTACAAACATATAGATTAAACCTCCCTCTTTCCGTTGGAATACACTTTACAAACGCTTTGTACTCATAGTCATTTATATATC
>JAGCGE010000310.1 GCA_017649745.1 Clostridiales bacterium
ATCCTTGAGACGTTGCAGATGACATTTTTCTCTGCGATCTTCGCTTACATTATCGGTCTTCCGTTAGGAGTCATACTATATGCTACATCCAAGGGTAGGCTCCTGTCGAACAGACCTGTCAATGCGGTCATCGGAACGGTCGTTAACCTTCTTCGTTCGTTGCCTTTTTTGATCCTTCTTGTCTTGCTCATTCCGTTCACAAGATTAGTTACGGGATCATCTATCGGAACTACTGCAACTATCGTGCCGTTGACAGTTGGTACCATCCCGATCGTGGCTCGAATGGTCGAAGCATCACTTTGCGAAGTTAAGCCCGGTATCATCGAGGCAGCAACTTCGATGGGCGCTTCACCGCTATATATAATCCTGCACTTTATCATTCCTGAGGCGACCCCTTCGCTTTTGCACGGCGCAGCGATCAACATCGCAACTGTTCTCGGTTATTCTGCAATGGCAGGTGTCATAGGCGGAGGCGGTCTTGGCGCCATAGCACTTCAGTACGGTTATTATCGTTATCAGAAAGATGTCCTGTGGGTTACTGTATCTCTTCTTATCATCATGGTAATGGTGGTCCAGGAGAGTGGTAATCTGATCGCAAAGAAGACACGTAAAGCATAAAATTTATTTTCGAAAAAATAATATTTACCTATTGACAAAGTAGGTTAATAGGTTTATCATTCATTCATCGTTTTGAGAAAGGAGATGCGAAGTTATGGCAATCAGAAATATAAGATCACAGATGTGTATGTGTTGTCGAATGCTGTACTCCCGGGCAGACAGAAAGGCCGGGGCGAGCATCTTCTTGAGGCACGTCTTGTAAACGATCGATGTAACAGGGAAACATCGGTAAGCCAATGCCCGGGAGCTCAACGATACGAACTCCCTTTTTTATTGCAAAATTTTATCACAAGAATCGAGGAAATTGAAAATGAAAAAAAGAATCATCGCAGCAATTTTGGCAACAACACTTTTGGCATCTTTCGCAGGATGCTCTAAGAAAGCAGAGAAATCAGAAGACAACAAAGTCATCAAGGTAGGCGCTAGTATCACACCACATTCAGAGATACTCGAAAAGGCTAAGCCGATCCTTGCAGAGCAGGGCATCACTCTGGAGATCGTTCAGATCGAAGATTACATCACACCGAATACAGGCGTTATCGAAGGAAGCCTCGATGCGAACTATTTCCAGCACACACCATATCTTGATCAGTTCAATGCAGAGAACAGTTCTGATCTTGTATCCATAGGTGCGATCCACTATGAACCATTCGGCATATATGCAGGAAAGACTAGTAGCCTTGACAACCTCCCGGACGGCGCAGTTATTGCAGTACCTAATGATGTAACAAATGAAGCAAGAGCACTTCTTCTCCTTGAGCAGGAAGGTATCCTCAAGCTTAAGGATGGTGCTGGCATCAACGCAACAGCAGCTGATATCGTTGACAACCCTAAGAACATCGAGATCAAGGAACTTGCTTCCGAGTCATTGGTTGCAGCTCTCCCTGACGTAGATGTAGCAGTTATCAACGGTAACTACGCTATCGAAGGCGGACTTCATGTAAGTGATGCTCTCGCAGTAGAAGCAAACGACGGACTTGCAGCACAGACATACGGAAACATCGTTGCAACATCACCTAACAAGAAGGATGATCCGAACCTTAAAGCACTTGTTGAAGTTCTTCAGAGCGAAGAGATCAGCAAGTATATCAATGATACTTATGACGGTGCGGTAGTACCTCTTAACTAAGTAAAGCCCATAATTGTTTACGTGCATGACCGCTTTCCATCTTATTGATGGAGGCGGTTTTGCATTTGAATATAGAATTACTTGTGCTAAACTCTAGGAACAAATCTTTAGGAGGAACACTATTATGGTGTCATTCATTTGGTCTGAAAATATCTGAGAGCATGAGACTTATTAAATAGTTTCATGCTTCGTGTTACTTCGAAACAAAACTATTTATTTAGGAGAATCAAAATGATATTTCAAGACAATGTGATAAAAGAATATTTAAAGAATGTGTATTTCATCTCAGGCACACCATGTGGCGGAAAGACCACGATAACCAGGGAACTGGGAAGAAAGTTTGGCATTCCTGTTTATGTTATCGATGATCAATTCTGTGTTCATCAGTTGCTGTCTGACAGTGAGCATCAGCCTAATATGAATAAGCAATTCAAAGATGCTGATGAGTTTTTCGGAAGAAGCGTTGAAGAGTACAAGGAGTGGCTTGTAAATAACAGCAGGGAGCAACTTGATTTTGTGCTGCTCGACTTGATAAAACTGTCGCAGAACAATCTGGTCTTGTGTGACATTCACATCGTTGGATCGGACGCAATGAAGTTTACTGATCCGTCCAGGATCGCTTTTCTGATAAAGGAACCGAAGGACCTAGTAGATGAATACTGCAATCGTGCAGATCACTCGGGTTTTCGAGAATTAATAAATTCGGCGACTGACTACGAGATAGCAAAAGCGACATGCAACGAGACTTTGTATTCTTTAAATATCGAACGTTATGATTACCTAAAGAACAGCGATCTTTTCTGGCTGGAACGCGATGACAGCAGGAGCGTCGCGGAGACTGCAGATCTTGTGGCAAAGCACTTCGGTTGGAGCCTGCTGAATGACTTTAAGATCGAGAAGATCGAGAAGGATACACCGCTTGCTGATGAGATGATCGATTTTATCGAGAACTGTTCCTGGACAGACGTGAAAAGTCACCTGGCTGAGATGGTTCGCACATGGCAGTTCACCGATTGGGAGGCAATGTTCGCGGCCAAGGTTGACGGTAAGATCGTCGGAATGACATCCGTTCTTAAGGAAGACTATTATCCGCTGCCAGATTTATTCCCATGGGTTACATGTGTCTTCGTGTCTGAAGATTATCGCGGTCACAGGATCAGTGGTAAGCTTGTAGATCATGCTAATGAATATCTCAGGAATGTTGGCTTTACCAGAAGCTATATTCCAACAGATAAGAAGAATGCCGGCCTGTACGAACACTACGGATACTCGTTCGAAAAAGAAATCACAAATTACGCAGGTGAGAATGATCTTCTGTACTCCAAGAAGATCTGATCAGTTACATAAACATCTATGGAGAGTCGTTGAAAAACGGCTCTCTTTTTTGTTGTTGGCTAAGTTATCTGTTACTATTTCGGATTGTTGTTTCTTTTTTAATTCATCGGCGAATGTTATCCTTGTATATATATTGGAGGGAAACGGAAGTATGGGTTTTGAAAAGATATTTAAGCGAGTAATCATATTTATTCTCTTGATCATGGTAACATTGACCGGCGTCTCTCTGATGTTTTTCGGAGTTTTAGAAAATAGGATAAGCAACTCGCCTACCATCGATATTGATCGCGCGGGAACAGGTAATCATATTAAAGTTACACCGACAAGAGTCTTGGAAGTTTTCGATAAGTCAGAGGAGATACGTATCAGCAAGCACTCTCCCAAAACGCGCAAAGAAACGACTTATTACAGTGTTGTGGAGATAAAGGAGAAAGAGGACACCTGTATCATAATGACATCCTCAACATATCCGAGCAACGACTCTTTGCCGGGAGAGTTGGAAGGACTTGCTGTAGTACAGCCAACCGAAAGATTCGAAAAAGCTCAGCAGGCTATGAAAGCTCACAGCGATCTGACGCTCTATAATATCAGCGTTGATCAGTTCGCCGGAGATTGGACCCAGTTTATAATGGGCGCAGTCATAGCAGTTATAGGAATCGTGTCTCTCGTTTGTACGATTGTCGCCATTAGAAAGCATTAAGAAACTAAATGATATAATCCATATGTAGACCATAGGTCGGGGGGATTGCAATGACACTTGTGAAGAGCCATGTATGTGCGAGTTGCGGCGGTCAGCTGAAAGTCCATGAGGACCGTCAGATCTACGAGTGCGCTTTTTGCGGCGCGACATTCGACTATGAATTCTTCCAGCTTCGTGATCTTTTGGATCTGGCATCAAGGTCGCTGAAGATGATGGAGTTTCCTTCGGCCCGACAGAAATATAATTTCATCCTCACCAAAGATCCTCATAATTTCGAAGCACTTCGCGGACTGGTTTTGTGTGCCGCAAAAGTTAGGTCGTTCGATTCTTTTTCGAATCCTGATAAGTGTGATCTGAAAAGCGTCGAAAGCGAGATCGTTTTCGCGAAGGAGAATGCTCTTGAGGAAGACAAGATATACTTCGAGAGATTAAGTGAGATGTTAGGGCTCTCCGATGAGTATAAAGAGACCTGTGCAGGTATCAAGGAATGCGAGCTTGCTATTCGAAAAGAGTCGGAAAGCGCTCAGGAACTTGAGGAATCGTCGATCATTATTTCGGGCATTCCGGGAATGTTGATCGGAGTTGCTTTATGCGTTGGGGCATTCCTGATGGTGAATATTATCGGGTATGTGGTGTGGCAGATCTTCTGCGGACTTGTGGTGGCCGGCGTTATCCTGTGGATGATATTAACTGCGAAAAAAAAGAACAAACTGATCGAGCCGCACAGACAGGCTGTTTTCGAAAATAAGTCAAAGGCGGAAGAACTCAAGAAAAACGCAAGTGAGACTAAGAGTCGCGTTGACGCTTTGTTCAATGAGCTTAAGGAAATGAAACCTGAGGAAGAGCATGAGGAAGTTAAGACTGCTTCTGAGAAGACGGCGCAGGGCGAGTGCACGAACTGTGGCGGCGAGCTCATCATCAACCTTGAACGTAATGTTTATGAGTGCCTTTTCTGCGGTATGACGCTCGACTATGAATTTGTCAGAGATGAGGATGTCTACGTAACCGCTATAAAAGCGATGAAGAATGGCCAGTTCGCTGAGGCAGATGATATGTTCCTTCGTATGCTGGAGGAGAAGCCGAATGATGTTAATGCGCTTTTCGGAAGGATCATGTGCGCGGGTAAACTTAACGATGTTGGAACGTTCAGGATCCTTTGGGATGAGATGGTCCTTCTGAATGTCATGAAGACAAGGACGCAGGAAGCGATCGATGCGACTGAGGGTGATGATAAAGAATACTTCGGTAAGATCGCTGAGATCCTGGAGAACTATGAGAAGTACCGCTCGGAGGCGAATAAGGAAAACGCTCTTGATGCTGAGATCAGCAGTGTTAGAAATGATAAGGAAGTTTACGAGAGAGATAATGATAAAGATCGCTCTATGGTCTATTTCTATAATCAGAGAGGTGAGCTCGATGGTATCCATGTGAGTAATTCTGAAACTGACAGGCAGCGCAACGAATATTATATGGGCAAGAAGGAGACAACGAAGCTTCTGGACGGCAAGATTGAAGCGGCAAGTTATCGGAAATCGAAGCACTCAAAGGCCGCCGCGGTGTTCCGCGAGAGAATCCGTGAGCTATACGATGAGATGGTGAAGATCAAACCTAATCCGCTGCCTGAGCTGGAGACGACCAACGATAACTAAGAAAAATAAGCGTCCAAAACGGACGCTTTTAATATGCATGAAATATCATTAATTTGTGTGACAGCAGTGATCGCAGGACTGCTCGTCAGGGAAGATGGAGTGGTCATACTCGATGCCGTTCTTGTCGTAATAATCCTTGATGGCTGACTTGATAGCCTCTTCAGCAAGAACGGAGCAGTGGATCTTGTGAGCCGGAAGTCCGTCGAGAGCTTCAGTAACTGCCTTGTTGGTAAGTGTGAGAGCCTCAGAGATCGGCTTGCCCTTGATGAGCTCAGTTGCCATGGAGCTGGAAGCGATAGCGCTACCGCAACCGAACGTCTCGAACTTAACGTCTGTGATGATGTCGTTCTCGATCTTAAGATAGATCTTCATGATGTCGCCGCAGACAGGGTTGCCTACTTCGCCGACACCGTTAGCATTGTCGATAGTTCCTACGTTTCTTGGATTTCTGAAATGATCCATTACTTTTTCACTGTATAAAGCCATAGTTTTTTACCTCTTTTTATTCTTCGAAAATATGCGGACGCTTGCCTTCTGTGAGATCTCTCCAGAATGGAGACATGTTACGCAGATAAGTGACGACTTCCGTTACTGACTTGATAAGATAGTCGACATCTTCTTCGGTTGATTCTTCACCGAGTGAGAGTCTTAATGAGCCGTGAGCAACTTCGTGCGGTCTGCCGATCGCGAGAAGAACGTGGCTAGGATCAAGTGAGCCTGATGTGCAGGCGGAACCTGATGAAGCGGAGATGCCCTTGTCATCGAGAAGAAGGAGCAGAGATTCGCCTTCGATTCCTTCGAAGCAGAAGTTAACGTTGCTTGGAAGTCTTGATGATGCATCACCGTTAAGCTCTGAATAAGGGATCTTGTTAAGTCCTGCGATGAGCTTGTCACGAAGCGGGATAAGGTGAGCGCTGTTCTTGTCGATGTTATCAACAGCTTCCTTAAGTGCTGCAGCAAGTCCTCTGATAGCAGGAACATTCTCAGTACCTGCACGCTTGCCGCGCTCCTGTGCACCGCCTTCAATAATGTTAGAAAGGATGATGCCTCTCTTCGCATAGAGAACGCCGACGCCCTTAGGTCCGTGGAACTTGTGACCTGAGATGGAAAGCATGTCGATGTTCTGATCTACAACGTCGATATGAAGGTGACCTGCTGCCTGAACTGCATCTGTATGGAACAAAACACCCTTCTCGCGGCAGATAGCACCGATCTCCTTGATAGGCTGAACTGTTCCGATCTCGTTATTTGCGTACATGATCGTTACAAGAGCTGTCTCATCTTTGATTGCCTTGCGGACATCCTCAGGGTCAACGATACCCTTGCTTCCGACGTCGAGAAGTGTGATCTCGTAGCCTTCCTTTTCGAGCTTGTTCAATGTGTGGAGAACTGCATGATGCTCGAACTTGGTGGAGATGATGTGCTTCTTGCCTTTCTTGGCACCAAGGACGGCTGCTGTTCTGATAGCCTGGTTGTCGGCCTCGCTTCCGCCTGATGTGAAATAGATCTCCTTAACTGAAGCATTGAGCTGATCTGCTACGATCTGACGAGCCTCCTCGAGCGCTTCCTTAGCCTTCTGACCTATTGTGTAGAGACTTGAAGGGTTGCCGAAGACTTCTGTCATATATGGGAGCATAGCGTCGATCGCCGTCTTGCTCATCTTAGTTGTAGCAGCATTATCTGCGTAGATATATTTAATTTCATTATCTGCCATAGTCTTAACCTCTTAAATCTATTCGCCTACTGGATAAGTGGGTAAATAGATACTATCATCCACCCCTCACTCTGTCAATACTTGTTCGAAAATATTCTTCGACGAATAGGGAAGGGTGCTCTTATCTCGTTCCGATGAGCAGGAACGGTACCAGTGTAAAGAGCGCTATGACTCCTAATATGATTACAACTATAACGATGGCGAGGTTCTTCTTAAGCTTAGTTCTGACCTTGCGCTGAAGAGTCTGAAGACGGCTCGATGTGTAGATCAGGCTGGATGTCAGGGCAGAGTAGACAAGTATCAACGAAATAGAAGCGATCAAGTTAATGACCAGATGGTCACCAAGAGTCTGAACGAATACATATGTCAATATACCGATTATTCCAAGGATAGAATAGATCCTCGTGCGGACCGCCATCTTCTCTTTTTCTTTGTCGGCGTATTCCGCAACTTCCTTAAGTGCTGAGGTGTCTTCAGGGATAGTAGCATTTCTCTCGCCGTTGAGGATCTCTCTGACATCGATCTGATAATAATCGGCGATCTCGATAAGGATGCTGATGTCGGGCATGTTGTTTCCCGTCTCCCATCTTGAGACTGTTCGTGCCGATACATTGAAGATCTCGGCGAGCTGTTCCTGTGTCAGTTTTTTCTCCTTGCGAAGTTCGCGAAGGAAGCTTCCAATCTTGATCGTGTCCATAAAAACTCCTCTTTTTTTCTTCAGGAGCCATTTTATCACTAATGCTCGAAAATGCCTACTGCTACGACTTTTCGAGAACCGGACAAGGTTGTCGGATAGGGTAAAAAACCCCATAGTCGCACGGTGTCGTGTAATTTCAATGCGGGGGTTGGTAGACTTCGGTCATCAAACAAAAAGGAGATGACTTATATGGAGTCAAAGAGAAAACTTAAGACAATTATTTCAATCATCGTAGCCGTGTTATTGGGTCACTTTCTGGTGATCGGCCTCACTTCTTTATTCGCAGAACAGATCAGTTCGCTCATCTCTAATGCGATCTACCGCGATCTTGCAACCGAGGCCGCATGGGGAGTAATAGTAATGATTAATATATTAATCTTTAAGAAGATGGGAATCTTCAATATCAGCTTAGCTCAGATGGGCGAGGGGATCCTGACAGCACTTCCGTTATTAGTTCTATATGCGAATTTAATTCCGCTTGGATTTTTCCTCAATAGAGGAACGAAGCTCGTTTCCGCACCCGAGATCATCGCGTTCTTGCTTCAGTGCCTGCTGATAGGTCTTGTCGAAGAGGGCCTTTACAGAGGCGTCATCCAGGAACTTTTCATGAACATGTGGAGCGGTTCGGAAAGAAAACGCGCCATGCTGTCCATCATCTGTACGTCCGTAATGTTCGGTTTATTTCACTTCTTTAATCTCAGAAAACCGGGAATCACCGTTGCAGCAGTCATGGTCCAGGCCGCAAGTGCGATTGCGATGGGCATGCTCCTCGGCGCGATCTTCTACAGATCCGGCAGAAAGATCTGGCCGGTACTTATCCTCCACGCGCTGATCGATTGCGCCAGCTTCATCACGAGCGGCGTTCTCCACGGCAAAACCCAAGTCGACGCCGTAAGCTCGCTTGATCCAAGAAGTCTTATCATGATTCCGATCTACATAGGATTCGCTCTGTTCCTCATGAGAAAGCGTGAGGATGCAAAAATTTAAAAGAACATTGAAAACGAGGTCATCAAGGCCTCGTTTTTTGCGGTTCGGAATTCTTTGCAACCTATGGCTGTACACTTCAAAAATACGGTTTTGCTTATGCAGCAAAGGGTAGCATTTCTTAAAGTCCTATTTTTTTGAGAGGAACCTCAGGTTGCATAAAATGATGGTTCTTCTGAAGAAAGCAAGGGATCCTGTCTTGTCACCGTGTTTTTCTGATGATCTTTCCGACAGTAGGGAGTAAATCTCAAATCACGAGTTTATGCGATGCAGCATAGGGTTGCATTTCTTGAAAACATTTTTTTGAGAGCGAAACCAAAGGATGCAAAAAATGAAGATTCTGCTGAAGGAAGTCCGGGATTGAAGTTTTGTCTTCTTGTTTTCTGCTGACCTTTCCGACAGTAGGGAGTAAATCTCAAATCACGAGTTTATGCGATGCAACAGGGGGTTGCATTTTTGTTTGACGCTGTTTGAGAACGGAACTATAGGTTGCAAAAAATGAGGTGCTGGTGAAGACACAACATGACTGATGTTTATTGAGTGAAGTGAACCAGCTTTTTTTGTCTGAAAGGATCAAAAAAACTTCGATTATCAAATGGTTTTCTTGCCAAAAAATAAACAATGTTATGTATCTGAAAACGGGCTATAAACTTTCTTTAAACTTCGCCTTTTTGCTTGATTGATTCGTTGCTTTTTGATCTCTCGCTTACCTATAATTTAATTATGATTTCAACAAAAACATATCAATAAATTGACACGGGAGGTTTTGTATGACACTAGAATCATTGTTTGAAGGATTTAACATTCAGGACTACTATATCGGTAAAGTTACACAGGTTTACAGAAGCTGTTGTATCGTTCAGATCGACAACCAGACCATGATGACAGACAGGAGCAGATTCAATAAATCTTTCCTTCCTAATACTATCAATAATTTCGTAGTCATAGACTCGACCATGGGAGTATTCCTTGGTGAGATCTTCGAGAACAAAGCTTCCAGAAAGAATGTTTTCGAGATGTCTACGGTGGGCGATGATAAGCCGAATGATTATCATGAGATCTGTATCGATACGATCGCTCTCATGCCGCCGGATTCAAGGAAGTTCGAACTTGCAGGTTTCCATACGCTCGGTATTACGGATAAGGTTTATCTTGCGACTGATGAGGTCTATAAGATCTTCCTTCAGTCACTCGAGTTCTCGGGCGAGAATGAAGAAGCACTGCCGCCGTTCGCGACTTATCTTAACAGATCGCAGGCGGGTGTTACGCTTAAGCC
Organism: Clostridiales bacterium; assembly: GCA_017649745.1. Next base: position 10,103 of record JAGCGE010000310.1, read on the forward strand.
GAGTACACTCTTTAACCGTCATCTGATGTGCATCGGTGCTACTAACAGCGGTAAGTCGACGACGGCACTTGCGATCCTTGATAAGGTTGTTTCTACAAAGCGTAAGGCGCTTATCATCGATCCTACGGGTGAGTATAAGAATGCGTTTAATGATGATGAGGTCACGAAGCTGACGCTCGGAGTCGATACGACTATCTCTCCAGGTAAGATCACGATGGAACAGTGGGAGAAGCTTTTCGAGACAGAGAACAGCGGACAGGGTGCGGTGCTCGCGGAGGCAATCATGTCGCTTCGTTATATGAAGAAGATCGGAAGCCGCGATTATTACGCCAAGGTCGGTGAGGATATCGATGAGATCCAGACGAATCTCGCTTCGGTAACGAAGGAGGACACGGACTTTAATATCGAGCTTCTGCCGGAGCAGATCCAGGCCGAGTCTGTATGCGAGCCTGACAGAGATGACAACTATAACTTCAGGTTCCGCTATGATGCGCTCAAGGCTAATGCGAATGCTTCGCTCGTTCAGAAGATCCAGTATCAGATGACGAATACTAGGTTCCTTAAGTTCTTCTCGAATGATCCGAGTATGTTCTATCTGCTTGATATCATCGATCAGTTTGTTCATACGCCGGGTACGAGCCTTTATATCGACTCGTCGCAGCTCGGTGCTTCTGAAGGTATCGGCGGTATGGTCGTCGACCTTGTAAGTAACTTCGTTATCTCGCTGTCGGATATCAATCCGTTCGTTTTCTTTATCGATGAGGTTCACAGATATGCCAAGTCAAGATATTCCGACAGGGAATTCCACGGCGGACTTACACTTCTCGCAAGAGAGGGACGTAAGAAGGGTATCTTCCTTTACCTTACAACTCAGAATCCTAAGGACGTATCGCCGATCCTCTTCGGTCAGGTAGGTACGATGCTCATCCACAGACTTATGCTCAACGATGAGATCAGGACGGTTGAGAGCCACCTGGATGACTACGCGATCAAGCATGTAAGAAAGCTCAATCAAGGTGAGGTTATCCTGACGAGCGTTAATCTTCTCCATAACATGTTCATCCACGTCAACAAGAGTGCAAGAACACAGTATAACGAGACGCCGACACTTTGATGTGAGACAGTGCGAAACGTTGTCCAGTCGATGACAACGGAAAAAATATTTAAACAGTTTGTAAATAAGTGCTCCCGCAGGGTTTCTCCCCCTGTGGGAGCTTCTTTTAGGGTGATATAATCAGTGGTATAGGTAAAGGCATTCTCTTGAAGCGTTAGGGCATCACGGAGGGAAGAATGATTTATCATATTGAGTTTGATATAGCAGCCGTCTTCCTGACGCTGTTCATAATGTACTATATCATTTTTAAGAAGGGCTTGAGCCGGCATTCTAACCGTGTCTATATGGGTATGCTCTTCTTGAACTTTTTGGCTGAGATCTCAGATATATTCAGTTCCATTGCCAACAACAACACTCACATCTTCAATATCTTCTTCCAGGACTTCTGGAATTACATTTACATCCTTACACACAACTTCCTCGGATATGTCTTCATGCTCTACGTTTTCTACCTGATCGGGTATGAGAAACGTAAGAAAACAACTCTTAAGATACTTGCTATACCGTTTGCCATCGAAGTTATCATCCTTGCGACAAATCCGTTCCATAAACTGTTCTTCTACTATAACGAGAACGATCAATATACGCACGGCAAGTTGTTTTTTATCATCTATGCCATCGCGTTCGCTTATATGGTCTTCGCGATCTACCTGTCGATCAGGCACAGGAAGAGCCTAACAAAAGCGCGATCCTCCGCGTTGCTGTTCTTCATCACGATCACGTTTGTTCCTCTCATGATCCAGGTGATATTCCCTGAATATCTTCTTACGCTTTTCTTCGAGACGATCGGTCTCATGGGCATCCTTTTTACAATCGAAAACAAGAACGACGTCATCAACCCGACCACCGGAATCCTGAACAGATATGCGCTCGAGGCGGCGCTCGATAAAGCAATGATGAGTAAGGGTAACGTTCTCATCAGCATCAAGCTTCCTAATCTGAATTACTACAACAAGATGATCGGTTTCGAAAACATGAACGGAATCCTTCATCGTATCTCTAATTGGATGGAGATATCTTTCGACAGATATTCATGTTATGACTGTGGCCGCGGGCACTTCGTTATCCTTTGCGAAGGCGTCACGGAGAATCAGGTCGATGATATCAGAAAAAGGACGCTCGAGAGATTCGAATCAGCATGGGGAAAGGGACAGTTCTCTCTCAGATTTCCTGTGCAGTTCGGCGTCATCCACATCCCTGAAGACGTTAAGACGATGGAGAATATCTTCATGCTCATCGACGCTCCATTCGACGGCAAGACAACATCTGAACTTGATGTAGCGAAGGCAGTCTCACGCTACGAAAGAACAGTCCTTGTTGAAAGGCTCATCGATAAAGCAGTTCGTAACAAGAGTTTTCAGGTCTACTATCAGCCGATATGGAATTACAAAGACGGCAAGGTCAGATCAGCCGAAGCACTGTGCCGTCTTTTCGATGATGAATACGGTATGATCCCGCCTGATGAATTCATCCCTGCGTCAGAGAGAAACGGTGCGATCCTCGAGATCGGTAAGATGGTTTTCGAGGAGGTCTGCAGGTTCTATCAGGAGGGCAGGCTCAAGGCGCTCGGCATCGAGTATGTCGAGGTCAATCTTTCTGTCGTCCAGTGTATGAGCAGGGATCTCGAGAAGATCTTCGAAGAGATCTTGCAGAAGTATTCTCTTAACGCGAGCTGCATCAATCTGGAGATAACGGAGTCAGCTACGGCCGAGAACCGCAAGCTGCTTATCGACAAGATCGACATATTAAGGGCGCAAGGTTTTTCGTTCTCGCTCGACGATTACGGAACCGGATATTCGAACATTTCCTACATGTATGAGATGCCGTTCAACATTATAAAGATCGACAAGAGTATCCTCTGGAAGGCCATAGATCCTGAGACCGGAAAAGGTCAGTCCAATGCTCTTATATATCTCGAAAACACTATCCGAATGCTCAAGGAAATGAACTACTGCGTTCTTGTCGAAGGAGTCGAATCGCTTGAACAAAAACTCTTCCTCGAAGAACACGAATGCGATTATCTCCAGGGTTACTATTTCTCAAAGCCGGTTCACGAGAAAGTGTTCGCGGATTATCTGAAGGTGGTGAACGCATAATGGTATTCGGGTATTACGTAGTTATATGTCTCCTGTCATTTATATGTTGTGCGGTTTATTACTGGAGGAAAAGACCGTTCTATTCGGTGCGCTATACGATGATCTTTGTGCTGGCGTTTCTCGCACATTTCTGTTATGTACTTCTTGCTCTTGCAAAGGACGTTAGAGAAGCACTGATAATAAATAAGTTCCTATATGTTGGTGGTTGTTATCTGCCGCTTGCGGGACTGTTGCTCGTCTTTTCGATATGTAAGATAAACCTTCCGAAATGGGTGAATTTCCTGCTTATGATGTTCTGCACGGTAATCTACGGATTCGTACTGACTTCAGGATATCTGCCGCTGTTTTATAAGAGTGTGGATATCGAGACGCAGAATGGCGTGACAGTTCTTGTAAAAGAATACGGGCCGTTTCATATCCTGTTTTACGTGGAGATCGTAATACTTCTTGTTCTGACTTTCTATGCCCTGATCTATGGTTGGCTCAAGAAGCCTGAAGTGTCGAGAAGGAATCTCGCGCTTACTGCGTTTATGCAGATATTCTCGATCTTCGCTTTCTTTATTGGTCGCGCCATCACAAAGGATATCGAATGGATGGCTCTTGCTGATCTGGTCGATGAGATAGGATTTCTTATAATCATGGACCGTGTCGGTCTTTATCGCGTAGATGATCTTGTGAGCAGTTCGATCCTTAAGGAAGGTCAGGTCGGATATATATCACTTGATTTCAAGATCCGTTATCTGAGCGCGACTGATGTAGCTAAGCGTTTCTTCCCGGAGATCGCTCGCAATCATGCTGATCACTATATTGAACATGAAGAGATAAGGAAACTTTTCGAAGGGTGGATAGATGAGTTTAACAAAGAGAATGTATCCAAGAAGCACATCTACCGTAAAGGCCCATTCATCTATGCGGTACATGTCGGCGATCTTTATGATGGCAGCAAGAAGAGCGGATATCTTCTGGAGATAACTGATGATACTGTTCACCAGTCGCATCTTGAGGGAATCGAGAGGTACAACAAGAATCTTAATGAAGAACTTAAGGTGAAGACGCGGATGATAAAGGAACTTAAGGAACAAGCCAATAAATCCTGATCGTTCACAATAAGGTTGTTCACAATTTGAGATAATTATTTAATGTTTATTTATTGTTTGTTTGTTGAATATAGACTGGCATATCCCTTATTATCAAGATAGATGTCAAAATCGGACAATCATTGCGAGGTGGATATGCAGTCGAGATTTATTTTTACAGGACTATTCCTAGCTTTGATATTTGCCCTTATATTGTGCGCGATGGATTCGTGGCGCCGCTACAAAGCGCTCGGAAAAGCGGTCGCATGGCTTGATATCTCGCTTATCCCTCCGATCCTCGGTAATGCAATTATTATCCTCGCTCAAACTAAACTCGTTTCATTATTCGGAAGATATGTTTATTTCCTTGGAATGGACTTCGTTGTCTACGAATTGATGTGCTTCACGAAAGAGTATTGTAAGGGCGCAGGACACGGTCTTAAGATCCCTAAATGGATCAATATCTTCCTTATAGCTGATGCAGTCCAGTTATTGCTTAACCCGTTCTTCGGTCATGCTTTCGATATAGAACCGATCATGTTCGAAGACGCTACATATTATACTCTTATTCCTTATATAGGTCAGACTTATCACAGGATCGTAGACTACGGTTTCCTGTTCTTGGCTCTGTTCATATATGTCATGTCTGCGATCAAGTCAAGTAAGGTTTACAGAGAACGTTATACCATCATCGTAGTATCACTTATTGTACTCGGTGCGTGGGAGACATATTATATCTTCTCCAAGATCCCGATCGACCGTTCTATGATCGGATTCGGAATGATCGGAATCATCATCTATTATTTCGCAGTACACTACAGACCGCTTAGACTTCTTGACCGTATATTGTCGGGAGTTGTCTCGAACGGATCTGAGGCGCTTTTCATCTTCACTCCGAAGGGCAAGTGCGTATGGACTAACAAGGAAGGCTGCTATCTTGTCGGAGTTCAGGAAGATAACTGTGAGAATGCACCGGAACTTCTGGAGTGGCTTTTCGATACGAAGATGCGTAAGGGCAACTGGACAGAACAGCATGTGACGGGAAGCGGCGAAGATATGAAGTATTATCTTCTCGAGAACCGTGATGTAATGGATGAGGAGAAGCGCTTCTCAGGCTATTACCTTAAGGTCAGGGATATCACTGATGAGAAGCTCAAGATGAAGAAAGACTTCTATGATGCTACACACGATAAGCTCACAGGTCTTTACACCAAAGAGCGTCTTTTGCACATGATCAAGTTGGAGATGAACAGCCATCTCAAGATCGATTACCTGATCCTTTATATCAACGTTAAGAATTATAAGATCATAAATGATATCTTCGGTCCTGATTTCGGTGATTATGCTCTTAAGACTATAGCAGAGCATCTCATGAAGCAGATGTCGGAGCATTGCGTATACGGCAAGATCGGTCCTGATAACTTTGGTGTACTTCTTCCAAGGGAGAAGTTCGAAGACGAGAAAGTTGAAGCAGCTCTTTCGAAGTTCACGATCAAGAATGATAAGGCTGAGTACCCTGTAAATATCCAGATCGGTGTCTACGAGGTAGCGCATGATTCGACTGATATCGCTACGATGTTAGGAAGAGCACGTCTTGCTGTTTCGTCACTCGAAGTCGGATATAATAAGCACATCGCTTACTATACAGAAGAGATCCGTAAAGAGATCATGTGGGAGCAGGAGATCGCTGCTCAGCTTCCTGATGCGATCAAGAATCGTGACATTAAGCCATTCCTTCAGCCGATCGTTGATACTGACGGAACGATAGTAGGTGCCGAAGCACTCGTGCGCTGGATCCACAAGGAACACGGATTCCTGGCTCCTTACAAGTTCATCCCTGCTTTCGAAAAGAACGGCATGATCGCAGAAGTTGACAAGTATATGTGGCGTTGCGCTTGTGAGATCCTTGCTGATTGGCAGAAGAGGGGACTGGATCTCTTTATCTCAGTCAATATCTCTCCTAAAGATTTCTACTACATGAACGTTCCTAAATACATAAGGGAACTCGTTGCAGAGTATAAGGTCGATCCTAGCAAGCTCCGTGTTGAGATCACTGAGACAGTCATGATGAATGATACTGACAAGATCATAGGTATCCTTAACGAATTCAGAGGCGACGGTTTCATCGTTGAGATGGACGACTTCGGAAGCGGATACTCTTCACTTAACATGCTTAAGGATATGCCTGTAGACGTGCTTAAGATCGACATGAAATTCCTTGGCAAGTCCGAAAACGAGAAGAAAGCAGATACCATCGTTAAGAACATCATCAACCTTTCTCGTGAGCTTGGAATGACATCTCTTACAGAAGGCGTAGAGACACATATCCAGTACACAGGACTTTCCGAGATGGGCTGCAGATTGTTCCAGGGCTACTATTTCTCTAAGCCAATTTCCGTTGAACAGTTTGAAGAATTGCTCGATGAGAAGAAACACGAAGAAATCAGCCAGTGATCAAACAAAAGTGATATAATATCTCCTGATCAATGAAATGGGAGAGTATTATGATGAGGAAGAGTAAGAGGGTATTATGCCTGGTATTATCGGCTGTGTTCGTTTTCAGTTCGCTTATGCTGGGCGGATGTAATAAGAATCCGGAAGAGACAGATGCAAGTACAGTCAATACTGTTCAGATAACAGAAACGACTATGCCGGAAACTTCAGAAACAAAAGGAAAGATCGATCCCGATAAGGCTGACGGCCAGTTAGGTGAAGTTATCGATTATAAAGAAGAAGCGCTTAAGATCGCAGCGGAAGTCGGACTTTCAGAAGAAGATCTTAAAGACGAATATGCATTATTCTTAGAATATGCTGAAGCAGTCTCAGGTAATCCGTCGCTCTATCAGTTCAGTGGATATGTTTATCAGCTGTTTCCTGTAGTTGCAGATAATCTTGATGAAGAAGATAAGGAGCATTTCCTCGATAAAGTTAAGACGTTAAGGTTCGAAGAAGACGCCTTTGATAGTCTTGGCGGTTATTATTCTTCAGGCGGCAACTATGTGTTGATTGGTGATGCGTTCTATTCTCAGTTAGACGGAACATTTGCTTTCGGCATTTATCATGAACTGATGCACTTTGTAGATGGTTCTATTGATGAAGGTGGTTCGCTTGCAGCCTACATGAACGACGGTACTATAAAGGATGCTTCTGAACTTACTGAAGAAGAAAAGAATGATGTTAAACAGTACATCGGTGATGCCGGTTTTGTTGAGGGTGGAGCAGAACATTACGTTGCTCAGTATTACTCAAATAATGTAAGTAATTTGGCATATTATGAGGCTGCAGTCATAATGACTACTCTCGAGTATATAATCGGCTCTGAGAAATTAGCTGAGATCTTTTTCGACAACAATACGGCTTATGCTTTTACGACATTCCTTCAGGAAAACGGATTTACAGCTGAAGATAGCGTTGCCTATATGAATGCGATCAACTACGCGGCTTACGGTGATGTAGGTGGCAGCATGAAGAATCCGCAGGAAATGCTCATCAAGCTTTATGAGATATATAAAGGAACAGAATTCAGAAATGATCTTGCTTTCTGCGAGATGCTCAAATCCTGTTACTTATACGGATATAGTTTCTCTGATCTTGCTCCTAATGGACATGCTTTTACTGATAAGCTCGATGACTGGAAGATAATGGTCGCTGAAGAATTCGGTTGTGACGAAGCGACATTCAGTTATTATCCTTACCCGATCATTGTCGATGGTCAGCTTAAGTTCAGTTGTCTTACTTATCTTTATGGCCCTGATATCGAAATCAGAAAGAGTGAAGCGATCTTCCTTTTCGAATATGATTTCACTAACGAAGAGATTATAGATCATGAGATAATCCATAAGGAATGGATGCCTGAAGATCCTGTGGACAGGTTGCCGTCCGAGCTTGATGGTGACGGTAAGGCACTTCTTGCCGAATGCGTGGCTGATAATTCGGCGGCTCATGATCAGAACGTCAAGGGAACCAATAAGGAACTTGTCGATCTTTATAAGAGAGCAGAAGAGATCGGAAGTAAGCACGGTGTTTATATCTGGTTCGATGATCTTGTTCCTGAAGGTCACTTGAGCGATTATGTAAAGCCTGCATCTGATCCTGCCAAGATCTCTGATGCATTAGATAAGATCGAAGCTATCCTCGATCTTTATCCGGAAGATTACTTCGATCAGCTCCTTTTCGAGTATTTCTATGGTGCAGCGATCTGCCTATATGACGGCCCTAACGACGATTTCATTCCTGAGATCTGCTATTCAAATGATCAGTACTATATGGTGATGAACGTCAACGTCAGCAGCACGGCCGTAAATAAATACTACGGCGCTGAAGAGACCAGAGCGAAGTACCATCCTGATCTGACTCCATTTGAGGCGCAACTCCTCTGTGAGATCTGGAAGAGTACAGAAAGGTTCTTCAAGACCCGTAACAACAATTTCGAAAAGACGCAGATCAACGAGAAGTCCTGGTCAAAGCTCAATGAGTTCAACTTTGATTATACGGGCTGCACTGACGATGAGATCATCGATATGATGCTAAGCGAGTTTATTAATCTCGACTATTTCACTGACAAGAAATGCGTGTCTTCTGCAACTAACGATCGTGTATCGATCTACATGTGCATGATGGGCTATGCCTTAACAGGTAAGAAGCCTGAAGTAAGCGAATTTGTCGCTGCCAAAGGTGACGAACTTTGCAGAGCCATGAGGATCATGTTCGTAACAGATAACTGGCCGACTGTAACTTCGTGGGAGAAAGTCTGCGGATAAGTTTGCGCCTTTTGCGGTGTTTCTGATAGAATTGTAGGGAAGATTTCGGAGGGCATTATGACAGATATTCTGATAGTTGAAGATAATGAAGAGCTCGGCGCGCTTATCAGGGATCTGCTGATCCGTGACGGCTATAGCGTTATCTGGAAGACAACAGGTGAAGAAGGCCTTCTCGCTCTTAAGGAAGAGAAGTTCCGCCTGATGCTCCTCGACGTCATGCTCCCTGGATTCGACGGTTTCGAGACGCTTCGTATCCTTCGTAAAAATCTCGGCCTTCCTGTTATCATGATGAGCGCCAAGAGCGACGATCAGAGCAAGATCTTAGGCCTCGACGTCGGCGCCGACGACTATATCGAGAAGCCGTTCTCTTTCCCGGTTCTTTCTTCCAAGATCAAGGCGATCCTGCGCCGTAACTATGTCATGACAGAAGGACACAAGGAACTTTCTTATAAGGATATCAAAGTCGATCTCGATGAAATGACCGTTCGAAAAGGCGACAAGGTGATATCCGTTAACGGCAAGGAACTTGATATACTCATCTACTTCCTTAAAAATCCGGACAAGGTCATCCGTAAGGAAACTCTTTTCGATGCGGTCTGGGGATCAGATTGCATATCGGAGATATCAACGCTTACTGTTTATATCAGATGGCTTCGTGAAAAGATCGAAGACGATCCTAAGAACCCACAGTACATCCACACCATATGGCGTGTCGGCTATAAGTTCGGAGAGGCACCAGACTGATGCGTAAATATATCGGAAAGTATATTGTTCTATTCATAATATGCTTGCTGCTTGGCCTGGCGTCTTTCCTGTTTATCACTAAGACTGAAAACAAGACCCAAGGTCAGAGACATACTCTCATGAACCGCGTTGTTAATGAGATCAATTCAAGTGACATCACAGATATTGATTCAAAGCTCGAGTCACTCAAGAAGACTAACGATTGGGCAAACGAGTACGGTAAGAATAATGTTCCGACAGATATCAGATACATGGAGATCACAGAAGAAAACACAGGCGTTCCTTCACTGGTCTCAGGGAACTCTATCTGGACTGTTTCTGAAGATGGTGTGATAAAGGGCTTCATAGTCTTCGATTTCGATGATTCCAACACGACCAAGACGATCATAATAAGCGAGACGGTCATTTTCATAAGTTTTATAATCTCAGTTATATTCTTTATATATATAGATCGTAAGGTCATTCTCCCGTTCAACAGACTCTCCGAATATCCGGTGAGGATCGCCAAGAACGAGAACGCCGATGCGCTTCCTGAGACGCGTAACAGATATTTTGGTAAATACGTATGGGGCATGAATATGCTTCGTGACCGTCTGTCAGGTGACACGCGTAAGCTTCGTCAGCTTGAGAAAGAACAGCTTACATTAGTATCGACGATAGCTCACGGCATTAAGACTCCTGTAGCTAACATCAAGCTTTATTCGGAAGCAATCAAGAGCGGCCTGTATCATGACGACGGCATCCCTGATGATAAAGACGCTGAAGTCGCTGAAAAGATAACGAAGAATGCTGATGACATAACCGATCTCGTTAAGGAACTTCTCGACAGCGCGTCAAAGGGCGTAGTTGTTTTCGAGCCAAAGATAGAGACCTTTTATCTTACTGAGATTGAGAAATTCATCAAGCTTGAATATGACAACAGATTAAGCGTATTAAGGATCCCTTACAAGATAGATATGAGAAGCGACGTCATGATCACCAGCGATAAGGACGGCATCTCAAGGATGATCTCGCAGCTCATGGAAAATGCGATCAAATACGGCGATGGCCGCGGCATAACTATTATCATCGACAAGAACGACGACGGCTACGTCTTTGCTGTCCGTGATGTCGGAAGCAGGATTCCTGATAGCGAGATGCCTTACGTCTTTAACAGTTTCTGGCGCGGCTCCAATGCTGAAAGCGTCGAAGGCAACGGCCTCGGCCTTTACGAAGCAGCATTCATCGCCCGTAAGCTTGGCGGCGATATCGAAGTGCGCTACATCGAAGAGACCGAAGAAACTGAGTTTGAGATCTTCCTGCCACTTTAATCTGATCTTCTATCTGGCAGCCGGACTGCTTAACATTTTCTTTAATCTTTCTGTATCTAATCTTGATACTTGATTTGCGAAGTGTTAAATCCCCGTTTGTATGATGTAATCACAAAACAAAAACAAACAACAAGCACAAACAATCGGAGGATAAAGAAATGGCAAACACAAAAAATGAGAAGAAGATCACAATCTACGAAGTAATGACAGTAATCACAATTATTATCCTTGTCTTAAATGTAATCGTTTGGATCTATAGCACAAGAGTAGGTTCCAGACCAGCTGGTGATTTCACAGTATTCATGGGTTCAAACACAGCATTGTTCTGCTCCATCATCGCAATGAGCGAAGAGAAAAAGAAGAAAGATAAGAAGGAAGAAGAAGCTAAGAAGATCGAGAATAAGGTAAACGAAGTAGAATAATAATATCAGCCAACTCATTTCGTATTCATAAACTTTTTGCATGAAGACCGTTCCGCAAGGACGGTCTTATTATTTGCCGTTTTATAAAATGCTACCTATAGTAGTAAAAAGAAGAAGGCTGTTAAGGACTTTGTGATTTCTGCTTCCGAGAGTTGCAAACCTCAAAAAACACAAGTTGTCTTTCCTGAAGAAGGTTGCAAATAATCTGAAGAATCTGGAAGCAGTAAATGGGTCCTTCAGAAAAAAGCAACCGTAGGAGTCTCAAAAAAACAGGCAATCAATAGACTCCTTATGATCTTCCTACAAAGGGTTGTAAAAGGCATAAAGCAAAAATCATAATTCCTGAGAAAGGTTGCAAAAGTCATGGCAACAAGAGTTTAGCCCCTTGAATACATTGTTTCTTTGAGATTTTGCTGTACTATATGACTGGACCTGAGCATAAGCTTAAGGTCAGAGAAGAGGAATATTTCGGCAGCTGTTGAAAATTTTTTTGGTTTTTTTCTCAAACTTGTGAATAATCCGCGTTCCTTATGTGTTATATGGGCAGATGCGGATAAACAAGGAGGCAAAATGACAGACAAAGAATTGGAAAAGATCTATAACGAAGCGTACCGTGCGGTCTATTGGACGGCAATGTCGCTTCTGAAGAACGAGGATGACGCACAGGATGTCGTGCAGGATACTTTTGTTACTGCTTTTGAAGCTTATGACAAGATGAAAAATCACGACAACGTCACCGCGTGGCTCAAGAAGATCGCCGCCAACAAGTGCCTGAATCGCCTGACAAGGACGAGAACAGTCAACACTGACGACGAGGTCCTGGACAACATCGAGACCGTTCCTGAGGACTTCCTTCCGGATTCGATCATCGAGTCGGCCGAAAAGAGAAGGATCATCATGGACATTATTGAAAACTCATTGTCCGAAGAAATAAGAAGAACCCTCATCCTGTTTTACTTCAACGAGCTAACTACCAAGGAGATTGCCAGCGCCATGGGGATCCCTCAGGGAACTGTCCTTTCACGTCTTAATCTTGCCAAGAAGAAGATCAAGAAGGAGGTTGAGAAGTATGAAAAAGAAAATAACGACAAGTTGTTTGCGATGGCTACACCATTCCTGAGCAAATTGTTCCAGATGGAAGCCGAGCAGGTGCCGCTTAGGCCAATGCCGACTTCACTTATAAACCTGTCCGCATCTAACAAGGTTCCGATAAGCGGAGCCTCATCAAAAGCAGCAGCCGTTTCTAAGGCTGCGGTCAAGAAAGGGACCGGTATTATGTTAAAGAAATTGATCATTGGAGTTGCTTCAGTAGCAATCGTAGGCACAGCAGCCACAGTAGGAATCGTTCATGTTGTAAATAAGGACGACAGCAAGAGCGCAGAAAAAAGGGAGATACAGGAAGAAGAAACGATCAGCGAGGTATCAGAGGTATCTGTAGTCTACACAGATACGACAATAGACACATTATCCGTGCCTGAAACTGACAGTAACGTCACTGAAACGACTGCCGCTGTTCCGACTTTGATGCCGTATGAGAATGAGGAGGGCGCGAGCCAGGGTGAGAGCAAAATAAAGTTTGGTTCGCCAACTGCTTTAACGTACACGGATCCTGTAGCAGGTATTGAGCTGGAAGCAAAGTTTGCAGGTGACTTCTACTATGATCTGGATGAAGGTGCAGATATTGACGAAGAAGAACTTCGTGAAGCGATTATCGAGCACGCATATATAAGATGCCAGAACGCTCTGGAGTTCGCTGGTAATGAATGCATTACCGGATATTTCTATGATGTCGGAAATGGTATTGCCTATGATCTGAGGCAGGATTATCCGATCCACAATGTCAAAGTAATTATGCATACTATAATTCTCACAGAAGAGTCCGAGGATGCTTACAATGAAGCTATTGGAGAGAACGGATAATCCATCTCGTTAATGACCGTAATGAGGGCATCGTGGTCTGAAAGCTCCATCTGCTTGATGGAAGGTTCTAAGACTTTGGTTTTGATCTTATCCGTGAGTTCTGCAAATCTGTTCACATAAAAGTAATCCAAGACATTTTGGATTCCTGTCGGCCTTGTGAGATCATCAATGATCTTGGTATCCCACATGTAGGTATTAAGGCTTTTGATCTGTTCTTCAAAAGGCCCGCCGAGGTATGCATTCAAGTCGCCTGCAAGGCAGAATTTCTGCTTCTTGTTGTGGTAGTATTGTGCGACATTTATGATACAGTTCCACATCTTTTCGGCCATGTTCACTCTGTCGGACTGAGCGCTGAAGATCTGTGGTACCCATGCGTTGATCATAACGTAGTCGTCGACTTCGATCATGTTGTATCTCAACTTGTAATACGATTCATTACTAAGGCGTTTGGACTGTATATGGTTTATATTCTTGCCAAGTAAAGTGATGCAGATGTAGTTATTGAAATCTTCAGATTCTTTATAACTTATCGGAAAGACAGGAACGTAGTAATCTCCAAGTTCTTTCATAAAAGCATTGAGAAAACAGTTTTCATCTCCTGCACGAAATTCCTGCAACAGCAGTATGTCAGGCAATACCTTCTTAACCTCCTTTGCAATGCCTTTAAGTCTGGAGACAAAATCTCGGCTCATGGCCTTAAACCCTTTGACATTCTGGCTCATCAAGATCCTCTCTTTGCGATTATTATGAACCTTGACAAGTGCACATATAAGCATCGAGTACGAGACAAAGATCCCGTACTTGTTTCTGATGAACTTTTTAAGTTCCCTAAGGTAATCCAGGTTTTCCTGGTCGATCTTGACTCCGACCTTTTGACCATAGTTGATGCTCTTGTCCTTAAGAAGTCTTGGCCAGAACCTGTCCTGAACACTGTCGTCTTCTCGTATGATGTACAGAAACCGGTTGACGGATATGTGTGAACACAACTCTCTTGCTGATAATTTAATGCTGACAGTACGCATGGTCGACTCCTTTTTTCTCATCATATCAACAGGTGGATCCTTAAAAAGCGACAAAAAATACAAAAACCGACAATTTTGTCGTAACTCCTCGAAAACGCCTGCGACTGCGTGATCCTGGATTTTGAGATTGCTTATCCAAACTCCATTTTTCGAAAAGATTAAATGCTTTAAGGATTTTTTAATAGTTGAACTTCAGAATAGAAAACGTAAATGATAAATGGAGGTAACAGGAATGAGTACTGTTATAGAAACAAGGGATCTTTGTAAGACTTATATAGTTAATAAACAAAGTAATAACGTTCTTCAGAACGTAAACTTCAAAGTCGAGGAAGGCGAGTTCGTATCTGTCATGGGACCTTCAGGTTCTGGTAAGTCGACTCTCCTTTACACAGTAAGCGGAATGGATAACGTAACTGCCGGAAGTGTTTTCTTTGACGGAGAAGAGATTTCCGCGATGAAAGATAAGCAGCTTATCAATCTGAGGCTTCTTAAGATGGGATTCGTTTTCCAGCAGATGTATATGATGAGAAAGCTCAGCATCATCGATAACATCATCCTTCCTGGTTTTCAGGCAAAGATAAGACCAAGGGAAGAGATCAGGAAAGACGCTGAAGATCTTATGCGAAAACTCGGTATCATCGATGAAGCGGATCGTGAGATCACCGAAGTATCAGGCGGACAGCTCCAGAGAGCATGTCTTTGCAGAGCGCTCATCAATCATCCTAAGGTGATCTTTGCAGACGAGCCGACGGGAGCTCTTAACTCTAAGGCTTCAAGTGAAGTCATGGAGAGACTTCTTGATGCGAACCGCATGGGAACAACGATCCTCATGGTAACTCATAGCGAAAAAGTCGCATCGATATCCGACAGGGTCATCTATCTTGTGGACGGCAACATTCAGGGCGAACTCATTCTCGGAAAGATGGGAAGTAAAGAAGAGATCCCTGTAAGAGAACGTCAGGTAAGAAATTGGCTTGGAGAAATGGGTTGGTAATATGTATCTGAAGATGTTAAAAAGGGATATTAAGGATAAGCCGGGTCTTAATATCGTAGCTTTCATATTTATGATCTCGGCAGCGATGTTCATGGTCATCGGTTCGACTCTGCTCTATGCGCTTTTCGGAGGTGAGCAGAAGACGTATAACAAGTGCAATTCATCTGATGTTTATTTCATTATGGATCAGGATGTGTCTGACAAGGAAGGTCATGTAAATGCATTCTCTGAAGATCTCGAAAACATTGAGATCGTTACTGAAGCCAATCACGAAGAGATAGTGATGATTCAATTCACGGGAATTGAATTTCCGGATGCCAAGGATAATAAGGAAGTTCATTATTCATCCAATATGATCATCACGGGAATGCCTGATGATTACGATATTCCGATCGATTCCAATAATGATTATTTCGAGGTGCCAAATGGCTGTATCTCGGTATCGCAAGTCCTCGCTAACAGGTTTGATCTGAAGGTAGGAGACAGGGTTCGTCTTACGACTCAGATGGGAAATGTCTATGAGTTTACTATATCGACGATTTACAAAAATCCTGCTGCTTCTCAGCTCGACAGAATGTACCTTTCTGACAGTGACAAGGAAGTGTTCTACTCCGAATGTCCGGTCAAGACAGAGATGTTCAACACTAAGGTTACGCCTGGATTGGAAGATTATATTCTCAGCGTAAGAGATTATGCTACTGATCTCTTGCTCAAATATGAGGACTATCACGCTGACGGTTTTGCATCACGTGTCTTGTTCATCAATAACGACGGTCTTTTCGCGATCATCGTAACGACATGTATGCTCGTAGTTGCTGTTGCGATCATGGCAATGACTATGATCACGATCGACTTCAGCCTTAAGTCGGCTATAAAGAGAGAAGAACGTGAGATCGGCATGATGAAAGCAATCGGTGTCTGGTCACTTTCATATAAGACGTTGTTCATTGTAAAGTATCTTTTCTTTGCGGTGGTTGGAGGCGCTATCGGACTTCCTCTGGGATTCTTACTTAGCAAGCTCCTGTTCAACAAGTTCGTTATGTTCATTATGTATCCTGATGTGGTCATGATGGTTATTATCGGCCTGGCAACAAGTATCGCTACGATCTTGATCATTATCGTATTCAGTTTCTTCTCTTTAAGAAGGATGAATAAGATAAGTGTCATCGATGCGATTCACGGTGAGAACAGAGGTGAGAGATTTACTAGTCTTCCTGGTCTTTCTCTTAATCGAAAAAAATATATGCCTGTTCCATTATTCCTGGCGATCAGTGATATATTGCGCGGCTTCAAAAGATATCTGCTTCTTATCCTTGCGTACATGCTCGGAATATGTATCGTTCTCTTCGTTGTAAGGCTTAATGATACGATCATGACTACCGATTACGCCTACACGTATTTTCAGAACGGAAGACTTGATTTCCTTGTAAAGATAGAAGATTCGTACTATCAGAAACTCTATAGTGGAACGGGAAGTTTTGAAGGTGCGGTCGATACGATCAACAAGAACTTTGAGGATAATGATATCCCTGCCAAAATAATCGTTGAGAAGACAGGTGCAGGTGTCATGAAGTATGACGGAGGCGAGACGGTCTGCGCGTTCAAGTGGCGCGATGCAGCATCCTCTGAGATCAGGTATCTTGAAGGAAATCCGCCTAAACTCCGTAACGAGATCGCTATTGGTTACTATGCTTCCAACGAGAGGAATATCAGGATCGGTGATACTGTAACCTTGCAGTATGACAAATACGATGATGATCACATAACTTTCCATAAAGTTGAAGAATCATTTATCGTAACGGCACTCGTTGACCAATTCGGCACGCATACTACGACACTGTTCATGGGAGATGATTTTGAAGGATCGAAGGTCGTAAGCAGCGATTTCTTCAGCTGTAAGCTGGAGGCTCCTGCGTCACAGTACGAAGACTACATCAACAAGATGCAGGCGCTTTATCCGAACGGCGAAGTCACTGTCATGAGAAACAAAGAGATCATGCCTTATTATCTTACGGGATATCAGCAGATGTTCAGACTCATCATCACTATCGTATCCATCATATGTGCAGGAGTCCTTTGTCTTCTTACAGCTCTTTACGAAAACATCTTCATAGACGAAGAAACATCAGACATCGCTCTTCTTAAGAGCATGGGATTCAGCAATGGTTCGATCCGCGCATGGCATTTCCTCAGATTGATGCTTCTTGCAGCATTTTCGATGGGATTAACGTATGTCTTTATGGTGACGGGAGGCAATCTGTTTATAGGTGAACTCTTTAAGGGAATAATGAAGTGCGGCAGATTTAAACTGACAGTCGTGCATGTAAGTAATTTCATCATATTACCTGCTTGCGTGATCACAGGATTAGCGATCGTTACTTCCGTCATCACAAGCTTTACGGGCAATATCCAGATATGGAAAGTGAGAAACGAATAATGAAAAAGTTAACAAAGATAATTTCAATGATCCTTTTATCAGCGACTGTTCTTACAGGCTGCGGTAATGCTGCAACACTTTCTATAAACGAAGCAGCGGTAATGACTCCGGTAGATTCTTTCTATACCGATGAGGTCCGTGAGTATACGGATGAAGGTACGATAGAAGAACCAGAGATGATAATCTCTTCAGATGACGGGCTTTGCGTAATCAGGAAGATGCCTAGCTATTTCGATATCACCTTAGATTATGAGAAAGGCGACAGAGCAAGTGTCGGCAGAGCTTACGGAACGCTTATAAGGGAGAAGCTTCCTGACTTCGTTCCGATGTTCGAACCTTATATCTATGAGAATATCAAGGTTGCATATGACGGAGAGTACTCTGTAGATGCGCTCGAAAACAGATTGCAGATTCTTTTCTCATCACTAAGGCCTGAGTATCAGGAGGAGATAACTGCTTTTGCAGAAGGACTTTCCAATGGTGTCAGAGGATTTGCTGAAGATGGTGTATTAAGCTATGAAGAAGTATGCATCATGCAGATGATCCCTGATGCTCTTCGTCCTACTTGCTGCAGCGCTCTCTCGTTGTGGGGTTCTAAGACTGAGACTGGTGACAGATTGACACTTCGTAATCTTGAATGGAATCTCGGATCTGACAATCAGATGGGAAAGGTTCAGGCTGTAACTCGTATGAAGAACGGATACAGAAGTATCACGGCTTTTTCAGTTCTGGGACTTCTCGACATCATCTCAGGAATAAACGATGACGGAGTCTTTGCAGCGATTCTCGATGTAGGTTCAGTCCAGGAAGAACCGTTTATTTTCGAAGGTAAGAAGTGCTATACGATGGAGCTTCGTTATGCTCTTGAGGAATACTCGACGGCACGTGAGCTTGGCGAGTTCATGGTAGGTGAGAGCGGTGACTTCACATGGTGTCATAACCTTATCATCTCAGATGAGAGTGACTCTTTCTGTGCTGAAGACTGTGTAAGTCAGGTTGTGGAAAAGGGCATGGGCAAGTCGATCCTTCGTGATTGCGATACTCCTATCCTCAAGGGATTAAGCTGGGACAGCAGTGATTCGCTTTGTGTGGTGAACTCGTTTGCAGCAGAAGGCAATCAGGATGGTTTCACGGGATCTGGTTCCAACACGATCAGATTCGCGAAGTATAACGAGTGGGTCAAGGCAAAAGATAAGTTCTCAGCCAAGGATCTAAAAGACATGATCACTCAGGAAAAGGTTGATCAGTATACTGTTCAAAATGTTCACGGAAAGGGCAGCGCTCAGCTCATTATAGTTGATTATCACGCAGGGACTGTGCAGATAGCATTTAGCGGACCTGACGGTGTTACGGATAAACCGGACTTTATAGAAGTAGACAGATTCGGGACATAAGGTACATAGAAAAACAGCCGTGGTCAGTATTCTGATCACGGCTGTAATCATCTTTATCGATCAATATCCTCCGCCCGAAAAGATGAAGACGGATACCCATGTGAGCATGAAGACTATTGATAAGGCCAGTATTCCGATAGCGATACGAAGTACTACCCTCAGCCATTTTCGCTTGGAATGGATAGGCTTAAAAATCAGATAGAATATGAAACTTACCGCAAATATCGCGAAATTGACGAAAAGGAAGATGCATAGGAGTTCCATTGTACTCCAATAGCTGTGAGGCAGGATTTCTATGCTGACATGTTCCTTGGGATATACAAAATAAACGATCCACGAAAGCGCAATAAGTACGAATGCTATTATAGGTACTTTGCTTAATATTCTTCTAGTTTTCTCCATTGTACTTATATCTCTCAAATTCTCTTTATCTTCTTTTTTCGACATTATAGCACTTAGTGTGATATAGTGAATAAGGTTTTTTATTGGAGGTTTTGTATGAAATTCAGAAAACTGACTGCGGCAGTTTTGTGCTTATTTATTTTGTCATTATTTTGCGGTTGTGATAAGTCAAACGCTACAGAAACTAAAGATACAACTGAAGATACAACTACCGAAGAGGTCGTTACAACCACGACAGAGACTGAAATTACGGAATCTTCGTCTGATACAGAGATTCCTGAAGAAACCGAAGAGAATGAATATATCAAAGAGCCTTTTTATAACAATTATGCTGGAGACGAGAGTGAATTCAGTGAGATTTACTCTGAATTCAGAGAATATGCAACAGCTCTTCATGAGGAGGACGACAGTCTTCTTTTCGGATACGGATATAATACTGCAGGCGAAATAATATGGGAGAATGTTCTTCTTACATATGACGGTACAACTGTAAGAGCTTATCGTGATAATGACGGTAAGGTGGAAGAAGTCGAACAGGAATACTACGGATATAACGAGGATGAGTGGAAACCTGAGACATTCCTCATGCCATATGACGTTTTCATGGATTTTCCTTGTCTTGATAGTTTCCCGGAATTTAATGATGGGGGAATGAATCCTAGTCGTACGATGGATGCGAATACTATCTTTGATCCTCTAGAAGACGGTGAATATGGCGGATGGTACTATGCTTTCTCTTCTGATATGAAGTATATCTACTGTTCAGTCGGAATAGCGACTACTATCAATAAGACTCCTGAGGAATGCCTGAACCTTAAAGAAGGCGATGAGGTCAAGATCGGAGATGAAACACTGGAAGTGACTTCAGTTTATGACGGTTCAGAAGACATTTTTTCGCAGGGAAATTTCACGGCTGTTCTTGGTAACATTGACGAAGGAGGTTACTTTGTAGTAGTTCATACTGATGATACTGGCGCAGCAGAAAAGGCTGCGGTCTTTAGCTGTTTTGGTAATCCTTCTTACTCAACGATGAATCTTAAGAAGGTTCCTATCGCAGATGATGCGCAGTTAAAGATCAGTGTTTATCTTGATCCGTATTCACTTGGAGGAGAATCCTCGATCGAGACTATAAAAGGCTCTGAACTTAAGGAATATGTTTCTGATTGGCTTGAACGTTCATCTGGGGCAGTTGTCTACGAAGATGGAGGAATCGGTATCAACGGCAGCGCAACTTTAGGCTTTGGCGTCGACGAAGACGGAATGCCTGAGTCTGTTGTTATTAAGGATGGTGAGATCGTCTATATGGCACTCAGTATATATTATTATTAATCATCGTTTCATTTGGGGAGGTTTGAAATGAGAAAAACACTATTGAGACTGGTCTCCTTTATGTTGACAGTCGTACTTGTCGCGACAGGACTTATTTTCGCGAAGACTGACGATGTGAAGGCATCAGCAAACGTAACTTACACGATCACCACTTATGGTGAAGAGGGCACGGATTACTTCGGATATATCCTGACCCCTGACGTTGATCATAACGTTCAGGCTCTGATCTATATCCATGGTAACGGCGGTATCTCGAAAAATGGTCAATTCTGGCCTGACAGGATCAAGTCAGAGATGGAGAAGTGGACCGCTTTGGGCTACATCGAGCCTATGGTCGTAATCGTTCCTAAGGCTAACATTGGTGATGACAACAATCAAAAAGGCAACAAGATGAAAGTGTTTGTTGATGAACAATTCGAGACACTTCTTGACAGCGCTATCTCAGGATCTATCAGCAGTAAGATCGACACATCCAAAGATGTAGTTGTGACAGGTCTTTCGATGGGCGGAGCGGCTGCTCTTTATGCAGGCGTTAAGTTCCGTGACAGGATCAAGAATGTTGGTGCATTTAGCCCTGCTAATGACTTTAAATACTATTGGGATAAGACAAGCGGTTGGGTCAAGGATAGCGAGATCATTTTCTCTGATGAACCGAATTCACATTACCTTGTTGGTGCAAGTCTTGATGAGAATGATGGTCTTCACTATGCGGTCGCAGAACATGTCTATAGTGTTTGTGGTGAGAAATACGGTTTCAAGCGTTACTATCTTGAAGGATATGATCATACTTGGGATCTTTTCATGATGGAACTTTTCTATTATCTCTATTATGTTCAGAATGATGTAGTTCCAACGAAAGATATGCGTACTCAGGCAGCTGCTAAGGATGTCAGCGTTCTTGACGGAACTGTAAGTATCAGCGGAACAGCAGTATGCGGTCAGACTTTAACAGCTAATGTATCTGGAAGCAGTGCTACAAATCTTACATATCAGTGGACAAGAGACGGTGCTGCTATAAGCGGAGCAACAAGTAAGACATATACTCTTACTGCTTCTGATGTCGATAAGACTATCGCTTGTGAAGTCAGGAGTTCATCTTTTAACGGTTATATCGAAGGAAAAATGTCTTCCAAGGTTACTAAGATCACGGGCCCTGATATGCCTTCAGGTATTGAGACATTTAAGCCTTCTGTTCTTGGTGCCGGTGACGGTAAAATCACAGGTGTAGATAAGACAATGGAGTATTCTTCAGATATTAATTTCACGAATGCTACACCTTGTACATCCAACGAGATAACGGGTCTTTATGCAGGTGATTACTACATAAGGATCGCAGAGACTTCTACAACTTATGCCGGAACAGCTAAGAAGGTCACCGTATATCCTGGACCTGAAAAGACGAATGAAGCTTCTTTCGAGGATCTGGTCGAAAGACTTTATCATGTTGCTCTTAACAGAGACTCTGATCCTGACGGACTTAATTACTGGTCAACAGAAGTCGGAAGCGGACACCTCACAGGAGGTGATTGTGCTGCTTCATTCTTAATCTCTTCTGAGTTCCTCGACAAGAAACTTTCAAATGAAGAATTCATAGAGGTTTTGTACAATACATTCTTCGGACGTGCATCTGATGCTGAAGGTAAGGCATACTGGAAGTATTATCTTGATAATAAGATCCTAACTAAGGAAGAGATCATTCGAAGTTTCATCAATTCTACAGAATGGTGCAATATCTGCGCTTTCTATGGCGTTAAGTCCGGCGCTCCAACGGCTAAAGCTACAGAGCCTTCCAATAATGCTAAGAGATTTGCAGAGCGTCTTTACACCAAGTGCCTTGGCAGAGACGCTGAGGAAGAAGGGCTCATGTTCTGGTCCCTCTCTCTTACGAATCTTGAGGTCACAGGAACAGTTGCTGCATACAAGTTCTTTACTTCTCAGGAATTCATCGGATACGGACTTCCTGATGACGTATATATTGAGAGGCTTTATGAGACATTCATGGGTCGTGCTTCTGACGCAGAAGGTAAGGCATACTGGCTGAATGAACTCAAAAATGGCAAGAAACGTGACGACGTTTTCTATGGTTTTGCTAATTCTCAGGAGTTTGAGATCATCTGCAACAGCTACGGCATAGAAAGATAATCCGCATCTAAGTTCGTTATTAAGAGGATGCCTCAAAAGTGATCTTGATCCAACATCACTTTTGGACATCCTTTTACATTGCCCAATTTCAAATACAACTCGAAAAAGTTCTAATCCTCCTAAAAAAGTCGCGTTTTCAAGAGGAGCTGAATTGTCCTTCTGTTTTTTGCAACCCCATGTAGGATAAGTCAAAAGAGCCTTCCTCCCTTTGTTACCAAGGGTTGCATATATTTTCGAAAATGATCTCAATAGAGCTTTATCAAGAAGGCAGCAGCCTTAGATCCGGCCATTTTGAAAGATTTTTGCATCCTCAGGCAGTATAGGACAAAAGAGACTTTAAGTTTTTGCACCCCAGTGTAGGCTAAGTCTAAAGAGCCTTTTCCGGTTTGATTCCAAGGGTTGCATAAATTTGCAGAAAAGAGCTCATGAGAGCCCAGTAAGAAGTTATGGCGTTTATTATCTTGTGCATTTTTCCTGCCTAGTGAAGGAATACAAATTCTGACATTTCAAAAAATCCTACCTCATGTTGGAATAAGGATAAGACTCTGTCCGAGATTCCTTTATAGGGTAGGATTTCATGAGAGCGAGGATTTGGAGCATTGTAAAGGGGTGTTCCGGGTGGATTGAAAATACTTCTGAGACATCCGCCTTTTTTTGAAAATAAATTGAAATGAAAACGAAATCGTTGCTTTTTTCGTCTAATGATATATTAAGAATAGAAGCTTTGCCTAATTTCTACTTCACTTTTCAATGATTTTTGATATCATGAAAATGGTGGGGGAAGAAAGATAGAATGAGGATTGACTATGAAACGAAAGGTCTTTGCTTTAATTGCGGTATGCGCATTTCTGCTTACAGGCTGTAACCTGCAAGGCGATGGCAAGTGGGCTCTTCCTTCAGACGCCCCGACTTATCAGCTTATTGACAATGAAGACGACGGTGTTGTCACTGTTTCCTATAACGGCAGGACATATGTGCCATACGGAACTGTAAGTGGCAGGGTCACCGAGAGCGATATCAAGGAATGTATTGGCAGCATCAGAAATGATGGAAGAAGACTTTATCTTCTTAACGATGATAAAGACGGCAATTTCATTATGGTCTGCAATATCGGTGGAATAATGGATCAGCCTGAATTCTGGCGTGCTTCCGATACAAAAAAGGAGAAGATCTATCATCCTGACTATATTACTCCGTCAACAGATGATATGAGAACCTGGTGATGTTAGACTTTCTATTATGTGTTTTGATCTATACGGCAGGACCATATTATTTGATCTTTGTGATCATCTATTCCGTGATCGATCTCATCAGATCCAGGAAGAACAAACGTCCTATGAAACCGATAATAAAGTATCTCTGGTTATTCGTCGCGGTTTTAGTCATCTTATTGATCTTCGAGAAGTTGCTGGTGTATTTTGTTCCGAGCGCCAGGTTTAAACTTATGTGATATAGAAGACGGTTAATTATGTGGCTTTTTATTTTCCTGTATGTTTGGCTTGCTTTCGTAGTCTTCGCGACTGGTTTTACTGTTTTTGAACTGGTGCGTGAGAAGAAAACTGGTAACAAGAAATATCAGAATCTTATGTATAATCTTTGGCTGTATGTTGCAGTATCGGTTCTTTTGGCCTTTTTCACGTACTTCTTGGCTGTTTTTATTTCTTTGTATAAATTTAAATTAATGTGATCATATTAGAGGTTGGGGAATGGATTTGTTGATATGAAAGTGTTTCTGATCATTATTTTTATCTTGTGGATTGGCATATTGGCATTTACGGTGTTTTATACAGTTTTCGCTCTGCTGCGCGAGAAGATAACCGGGCATAAAGCCAATTTGAATCTTATGTATAATCTGTGGCTGTATGGAGTAACAGGCTTTTCTCTGTTGGCTTTCCTAATAGTAATGTACATAGGTATTACCAGTTACAGATTTACTCTGATGTAAGGTTGGGGAGTAAAAGTGTCTGATAAGAAGTTTTTTAGATTGGCATTGTTAGTGATCGCTATATGCGCGATCCTTACAGGTTTACATGTGTATTATATCCTTCATACATATGAGAATTCCTCGATAATCTATTATGTTTCGGAGGAGTTCTGGCCATGAAGAGAGTTGCTGTTCTTGCGTCTATCGTTTTGATATTCGTCTCTTTTAATGCGATTCTGTACGTTTCCGTAACAAGAAGATTAAAGAATAACCTTGGTCAGTCTAATCAGATCAAGATGATCGATGTAGGTAAATATCTGCCATTTGAAGAAGGCTCTGAACTTGCCGATGTTGATTCATCCCTGAAGTTCGATTCCTCTGATGATCTTCCTGTTCTTGACGGTGCAGCAGCGCTTGTTCCTGTATACGCATCAGTTATCGATAACTGTTATCCTGAGGGATCCGTTACATATGAAGGCGGCACTTTCTCGGATGACAATACTTATGGTGAGAATTTCGCTGATGACAGCGTCATGCAATATCAGAATACGATCCGAGGGTTTAATGCAGTGGTCGACGGAACGACCGATATATTCTTCTCAGCTTATCCATCAGAGGATCAGCTTAAATATGCTGAAGAGAAGGGTGTCGAGCTCGAGATAGTTCCGGTTGGCTACGAGGCATTCGTATTCTTTGTTAACGGTAAGAACCCGGTGTCTGATCTTACGGTCGATCAGATCCGCTCTATCTACAGGGGTAAGATAACTAACTGGGAAGAAGTCGGAGGACCTGACAGGAGTATTGATCCTATCTTAAGGATCGAGAATTCCGGAAGCCAGACCATGATGGAGAAGTTCATGGAAGGTGATATGATCACCAAGCGAGAGAATGATGTCTTTTGGGGTGCTTCCATCGGTTACTCTTTCAGATTCTATCTTTCGGGAATAATCGGCAATGACAATGTTAAGATGCTCAAGGTTAACGGCGTTTATCCTGATGCCGAGAATATCCGTAACAGAACATATCCAATTACGGCAAATTTCTATATAATATATCGAAAAGACAATACCAACCCGAACGTTTCGGTTCTTAGAGACTGGATCTTGTCAGATGAAGGTCAGAAACTTATTGAAGACTGCGGATACGTCGGGCTTTAAGGAGACTTCATGGAAGAATTATATATTGAACTCGAAGACAAGGAATGGCCTTTAGAGTCGATCAGTCATGACAGAACCATAGTGAGGGCAGTTCTTTTCGATGATGAGGGGTATTTCTATTTTGTTCAGGCAGACAGGGATGACCTTTTTGGAAAAGCGAAGCATATCGAGACTGTCGGAGGCGGCGTTGAAGAGGGCGAAGACCTTAATGAGGCGCTCAGGCGTGAGCTTGATGAGGAGCTTGGTGCCAAGGTCGAGGTGATCACTAAGATCGGTGTTGTAAGCGACTATTATAACGTTATCCACAGACATAATCTGACTAATTACTATCTTTGTAAGGCGCTGTCGTTCGGCGACAAGCACCTGACTGAAGATGAGAAGAATTCATTCCATCTGTCGACTGTGAAGTTTACTTATGAAGATGCGATAAACAAGTACGAATCGTGCGCCAATACTTCTATCGGAAGGCTCATCAGGAACAGGGAACTTCCGATCTTAAAAAGAGCGCACGAAATAATGAACCTTTCTTTATCCTAAGACAATATATAGTGAAAGCTATTGTGCACGACTGCTTTCTGAGAGGAGACCTTTTGATATGGAAGAGCTGGAGCGACTGATCCGCGAGTACGGGAAGGATATCTATTCTTTCTGTTTTTATCTCACGGGCAATCGTGAGCTGGCTGATGATCTGTATCAACAGACGTTCCTCGTTGCCATCGAGAAGGGCGAGATCGACAGCGGCCTTAATCCGAAGTCGTATCTTCTGTCTGTCGCGGTGAACATTAGGAATAATCAAAGGAGGCGGTCTCTTTTTCGCCTGAAAAAGACAGTCACTTCATCAGACGAAGACTATGACCTGATCGAAAACATGAGCGACGGAAGACCAAGTGCTGAAGAGGAAATAATCAGGAACGAACGGAATACCAAGATAAGAACGGAAGTCGGGAAGCTTCCTGAAAAACTCAGGCAGGTGGTGATAATGTTCTACACCGAAGACCTGTCGATAACAGAGATATCGAAGGTGCTGAAGATATCCGAAGGAACTGTTAAGAGCAGACTTCACAACGCAAAGAAAAAACTTAAGGAGAGGCTGATCGATTATGAAACAAATTGATGATGACAGATTCGATGCTATGATGCGCGAAGCGATCGGTCCTTCCGTAAGTCCTAGCGAAGAACTGAATAATAAGATTGTCTATGAAGCAGCAAAGATGAAGATCGGGGAGGGTAACACCGCGAAGCGCAGCCACGCTCGTCTTGGTATCGTGCCGATCGTCCTGATCGTTCTGTTGGTCGCATCGGTCGGAGTATCTGCAGGTGTTATCGTAGGAAAGAAGATATACAGCAACGGATTTGTTATTACGGAGCATGCGGTATCGTCAGGTAACGAATCCTACGTTATCGATGAAGCTATCGCGAATACCGACATCGAGGAGACTGCAGACCCTAAATATACTACAGAAGATGAGTCATTCGATTCATATGAAGAACTTCTGGATAAGGCAGATTATGGTATCAGGTTTACAGAAGAATATCCGCTGTTACATACTGCTAACTATTCCGTGACTAAAGGACCTGACATAGTATTTTTTGATTCTAATGCATCCTTCAGATACGCAAGAGGTAAGTTCGAAGTATTTATCTCTGTTGCAGAAGGTAATATCGCTGATGACGCAGCATTCTCGATCGCTATGCATTCAACTTCTAACACCAGGGAATACCAGGCTTCTACTGGTCAGAACTATACTCTGGTAGACGATACTTTCGAAGACAAGGTGAAGACATATGTTATCATTGAATTCGGAAACATGGACGGTTATCTGACATTTACCGATCTGACAGATGACGATATACACCATGTACTCGACACTGTCATTGTTCCGGAGGGATAACATTGAGTACAAAAACAAAGCGGGCGATATTTTGTATTCTCTCTGCTCTCTTGTTGGGAGTAGAGATAATCATCGGTCTTTTCGCTCACGGATGGGTCAGATATTATCTCGGCGACGTGCTTGTTGTTGTACTCATCTACACGATCGTCAGAGCCATAAGTCCTGATAAGCCAAAGAAATGGTTTATCCTGCCGACAGCGATACTCATATTCGCCTTCGCAGTAGAATTCCTGCAGCTTTGGGGATTTTGCGACAGGTTCGGCATAGAGAACAGATTCCTTCGCATAATCATCGGAACAGGCTTTTCGAGTGTTGATCTTCTTTGCTACGTGATAGGTCTGATACCTTGTTATATAGCTGAATTCTTTATTCGAAAAGTTACTTGAGATTCATCCTCATCTTGCGCCTGACTCTGTTTATGTGTCTCTCGAAAGCTCCGCCCGACAGGAGTTCTGCCAGTACCAACTGCTCGAAAGTCGGAACAGTGCATGAATAGAATCCCAGCTGCTTTGTGAATGTATCCGTAAGATGTTCCGGCAGCACCATGTATCCGACACGAAGTGCAGGGGAGATGGTCTTCGAGAAGGTGTTGAGGTAGATTATGTTGTCATTTGTAGCCATCGAAAACAATGTCTCGACTGGCTTTCCGAGAACAGAGAATTCAGATTCATAATCATCTTCAACGATGATCCTGTCGCCTTTGTCAGCCCATCTGATGTACTCGTGTCGCTTTGAAGCAGAGGCCGATATTCCTGTAGGAAAACTTCGAAAAGGCGAGATGTGGAGGACGTCGGCATTTGTCTTTTTTAATGCGCTAGTCTCTATTCCGTCTTTTCCCAGAGGAAGAAGCTCGCACTTAATGTTGGCGCCCTCATAAACTCTTTTTATCTTCTCGTATGAAGGATCTTCCAATGCGAATACTCTGTCTTTTCCAAGAAGACCTGCAATGAGATTGTAGAGATATTCTGCTCCTGAACCGATAATGATCCTCGACGGGTCGACCTTGATATCCTTGTTTCTCGCAAGATACTTCGATATCGCTTCACGAAATTCCGGAAGGCCGAAGTTAGGTGACTTCTGAAGGATCTCGTCACAGCGGTTAGTTAAGATGCTGCGCATTGTTTTCGAGAGGACGGAGACAGGGAAGACGTATTCGGCAGAAGAAGATGCGTATTGGCGTACGGTATCTCCAGATGGTTCGTCAGGGTAAGAGGAGAAACCGTCGGTTGGTCTGAAGTCTACGAAGTAGCCGCTCTTTTCGACGCTTCTTATGTAGCCCTCATCGCAAAGAAGCGCGTAGGCGTGTTCGGCTGTGATGACGCTGACGCCAAAATCCGATGCGATCGTTCTCTTGGAAGGGATCTTGGTATTGTAAGGATAGACGCCTTCAACGATGTTCTCTTTAATATGTCTATATAACTTAAGGTATGCTGTGTCATTCGAATTCCTGCTCATCTGGTTATATTAAAAACTCCTAATCTGGATATTTATTATGTTCAGATATGTTGTACCCTAGTAACAGCGAAAAATCAATAAGGCAATTGAGGGTTAACATTATGAGCAGTAAGGAAAGCAAGATCAAATTAAGAAGAATGGCATATGCAGGTGTACTCGCGGCATTGGTGTTCGCGGGAACGATGCTCCACATACCAACAGCGATAGGTCACATCAATTTAGGCGACCTGGTTATATTAGTAAGTTCATATATCCTTGGTCCTATCGCACTGATACCGGCAGCGATCGGCGCGGCATTATCGGACCTTATCTCAGGATATCCGCAGTATGTTATTCCGACATTTCTGATCAAGGGAATCATGGGACTTGTAGCAGGCTTGATGATGAGAAGAAACAGTGATGGTAAGGTCTCACTTGTAAGAAGACTTCTCGCAGCAGTAGTAGCTGAAGCAATAATGATAGCTGGTTACTTCGCATTCGAATCGTTGCCGTTCATGTATGGTGTTGCGGCAGCGGCCGGATCACTGATTCCTAATCTTATCCAGGCAGGCGCAGCGATCATCGGTGCGATCCCTCTCACATACGTTAAGTTGTTTGATAGAGTTCGTGTTTGATCTCCGGACTTACCAAAATATTATTGTTTTTGATTGGTCGAGTAATCGACCAATTTTTTATAATCGAAAATAGATGATACAATGTCACTACATTAACTGAAATGAGGAACGTGTTATGAGTAAAAAGACTATTGCGAGATTTCTATGTCTCATGCTTAGTATGATCTTTATTATTTCTATCCTGCCGAATGTTGTGGTCAGAGCAGATGATAAAGTCACGATAAATAAGCAGGACTGCGATATCACTGAGATCCCTGATAAGTACAACACAGGAGCTAAGGGTAACCTTACAACCTTTACTGAGGAGACCGATCAATTCGGTAAGAAGATTATTAAGGGTAAGAGCGGTTCTTCGGAAGTTTCCGTTGCGTTCAAGAAAACAATCAATCAGAAAACAGGCGAAGTTTCTTTTAATCTCAACTTTAATGATAACGACAACAAGAAACTGACAGGCGAAGTCGTTATCGAGAATATCGACTTCTCTTCTTATATGATCGATGCTCAGACAGATACGTCTCTTGATCATAACCTTACTATCGTATTCAACAACTGTAAGTTCGCTAAGATCATGAAGAATATCCGTGATTCCAAGGTGACCTTCAAGTTCAACAACTGCAGCATCATAAGATTTAACGGCAGTAATGTTGTCTTCGACAGATGTGCGTTCGGTGGCAGCATTGACGATCCGCTCGTTCCTTTTCGAAATGTAACAGTAAAGAATTCATATGTATCCGATATCAACTTCGGATCGCCGACCAATGCGACACATATCGACGGAACTCAGATCTACGGTGAGAAGGATGTCGATGTACTTAACATTAAGTTCCAGAACTGCAGATTCGAGGTGCCGAGCATCCTGATCGAAGGCAGTGCAGCTTATGTCAATTCATGCCTCATGGTACAGATCGAAAAGTCTGACGCGCACAGCATCTCCTTTGAGAACTGCCACCTGAACGGCGGCGGTTATACGATCTATGCGGTTAGTGAGACGTTCAACAGGAAGATGGAAGATGTTTCGTTTACTAATATCAAGATCGGTGCGGGATATACATTTGGTGCTTTCTATCCGACGATCGATAAGAATGTTAAGCTTACAAATATCACAGGAACTGATTCCTTATTTATCGGTAGTGTCTATAAGAACAGCGGTAAGACATACTTCAGCGTAAGTAATGATACCGACGTTAAGCGTGAACTTCTCATAGTTACTGATAAGGGTCAGCATTCATTCACTATCCCTGCAGGACCAAACAAGGACACACTGGCTAACAGGACGTTCAAGAAGTTTTCGGATCTTCCTGTAGATATCCTTAAGACAGTTGATGAAGACTGTCAGTATGCAGTATGTCTTGACGTAACAGATCCTAATGACGTAAAGCAGATCCGCTTTGTTAATTACACTAATAATTCGGTATCGATCGATAAGTCATTGTTCGGTGACAGAGGTGATAACGTCAGGATATCTGGTTCATGCGGAACTAATGCTACTTATGTTCTGGACTACGACGGTGTTCTTACTATCTCCGGAACAGGAAATATCAAGTCATATACTTCGACAGCTGACGAGACGACCGCACCATGGACGCCTTATGCGGCATATATCAAGAAGATAGTTGTTAATGACGGTATAACAGCAGTAGGTGTTAATGCGTTCAAGAATTGCTATGCATGTACGACAGTATACCTTCCTGATGGTGTAACTGAGATAATGAATGGTGCATTCGCAAGTTGCACCAGCCTTGAGACCGTAAGGATCCCTGAATCCTGCGAAAAGATCGGATTTAATTCTTTCAGTGGCGTGGCAAAAGATGTGCTTAATAATGGTGGAAACGTCGACGAACCGACAGATACACCGACCGATAATCCAACAGATACACCAACTGATTCTCCTGTTGTAACAAAGGATGATCCAAATTCACAGATCACGGAATTCGTCTCACGAATCTATAGATATGTTCTTAACCGTGAGCCTGAGAAGGGAGGACTTGATTTCTGGACTGACGAACTTTATTCATATCGTCTTACAGGAGCTCAGGTAGGTGAGATGTTTATCTTCA
Source organism: Clostridiales bacterium (assembly GCA_017649745.1). Next base: position 42,364 of record JAGCGE010000310.1, read on the forward strand.
GTCAGGAATTTACCGATCGTCATACAACAGATGATGAATTTGTAACTATCCTTTATAAGACGTTCTTCGGTCGTGATCCTGAAACAGATGGATTTAACTACTGGACCGGCCTTCTCAAGAATGGCACGTCGGACAGAAGATCTGTAGTTCACGGCTTTGTTTACTCACCTGAGTGGGCTGATACATGTGCAAGAGCAGGAATTCGTTCAGGTGGCGACATTAAGCCATCATTCAAGATCGAACCAACAGCTCTCACTTATGCTTTCGTCGAGCGTATGTATACGGTTGCAATGGGAAGAACTTATGATGAGGAAGGAAGAGAGTACTGGGCTCAGCTCCTGGCAAACTACGATATGTCAGGCGAGGCTCTAGGTGCATTCTTCTTTACCAGTAAAGAGATGAATGATCAGAAACTCAGCAACAAGGATTTCCTTGATAGGCTTTATAAGACATTCATGAACCGAGAAGGTGACGCTGATGGTATCAAGTACTGGACCGGCGTTCTTGAATCAGGTGCATCCCGCGAAAGCGTAGTCTACGGATTTACGAGAAGTCCTGAGTTTACGGAGAAATGCATCGAAGCAAGGATCCTGCCTTTCTGATCGTCTTATCGTTTTCTTTAAACATTCAATGAGATTTCTTAACCTCTGGTTGACGTTGTTTTAATCTTGGGCCTGTAAGATACAACCATAAAACAAAAGAACAAACAAATCGGAGGAATTAAAAATGAATACAACAAAGGAAACAAATACAAAGAAGACAAGCTCAAAGGAAGTACTCGTTATGATCGCTGTAGTTCTCCTTTTCGGAATCGGAAGTGTAGCTTTCGGAACATTCATGATCGGAACTCCTGCTCCATTCATCGGAGTCCTCGTTTTCGAGATCTTCCTGGTAGTAATGATGATCAAGAGATACATTGCTATTAAGGCTGAAGAAGAGATCGCTGAGTAATAAATTTGGAAAAAGAAATGAGAAATGATTGGGGATGTCTCAAAAGCGAAGTAAACTAACATCGCTTTTGGGGCATCCCTTTTGTTGAAATCGGCAAAAGCCCTGTGGTTAAAGGATATGTAACAATGTTATACATAACTTTTTGCTTCAAAAAGGAGTCTGACAGCCAATTTATCGAGGGTTGTGATAGAATAACAGATATTAAGATATCTTGATAAAAGGGAAGATGAGAATGAAACGGATAATATCAGCGATCTTGACAGTAACTATGGTTTTGAGCCTGGCTTCATGTACTGCCAAGACAGAGAAAAAGACCAGATCTTCAGATGATCAGATAGAGGAAACTGAATCTACTGAAGAGACAAAGAAGAAAAAGAAAACTAAACCCAGTTCGCCTGCGCCGTCAGCCACATCCGGCATTATTGATGATGAAGATCTGACGGAACTTGGAGAAAAGCTTAGTAAGCTCGATAACGTATTGTTTATAAGACCTCTTAAGACGTTTATCCCTGATTCATATGATCCTGAAGGATATGAGGTTGTTTTCGAAAGACCGCTGGATCCTGATGATTATTCTAAAGGCACTTTCGAACTTCATGTCAGCTTCTGCTTTACAGGATACGATGTGCCGAATGTGTTTAATTGTTCTGGATATGGCTGGGAGACTGATATCGAATATGCGAATGAGGGATTGTCGGGTTCATATTGTCAGTGCAATTGCATCTCAACTGAATACAGATTCTTCGGACACTCGGCGCCATACGGACTTGATTACGCAGGCACTGATTATTGGGAATGTCTTACATTGGAAAATGCTGCTTCGGATTTCCATTTTGTGATCGAGCAGTTTAAGACGATCCTGACAGGAAAGTGGTGTTTTACGGGCGGCAGTAAAGGCGGCGAAGCTACTTTGTTTCAGTCGATGTATTATCCGGAAGATGCAGACGTATTCTACGCGATATCAGCTCCTGTGAAGTTTAGTACAGAAGATCCGGGTATCGCGCAGTATCTCTATGAGAAGATCGGAGACGATATGTATGGCGTCGTTGAAGCTCAGAATATGCGAGATTCGGTCCTCAAGCTTCAGGTAGAGCTTATAGAGCACAGAGATGAATATGAAGAAAAGTTCATAGAACATGAGAAGAAACAGCATAAGAAAGTGATCGAAGCGGTAGAAGATGAACATCTGTTATATGATGTTGAAGTATTCATGATGGGATTCGGACTTTGGCAGCAGTCGTCGAGCGTTCTTTTCGGATATGTTTACAATATCGAAAGCATTGTGGAGATAGCAAGCATAGAAGATGAGGACGAAAGACTTGAAAGTGCTTTTAATCTTCTGTGTTCCGTTTCAGATGATCCGATAAAGTATACTCCTTATTGGTCGCTTTATCCTTATAATATCCAGGATTGCACACAGACTAACATCTTCCAGATGGATTTCTCGTATATCCGCGAGGAACTTAGGAAAGATGGCTGCGAGGATGCTTTATACGTAACTGAGGATATGGAAGAGACAGCATGTGCAAGATGCATGCTTACAGACGAGCAGTTCGAATTATTCCCATATGATCCTACAGCTAACGAGGAACTTAAAAAGCATCTTGAGACCACTGATTGCCAGATAATCGCAACATACGGAACGGCAGATGTATGGTGCGGATGCGCTATTGATGGCATCGATAATCCGAATGTGCATGTTTATAAATTCAAGGGTGAAGGTCACGAATGTATGAGGATCACAAGCGAGATGAAAGATGTTCTGGAGAAATATTACGCACCTTATGATCCGATCTCGATATCTTATTTTGATTTTTAAATGAAACCTGGACCGAGATAAGTTGATTAGTAGGGTGAAGGAACTTAACTGTTCCGAATTAATTGGTGGACATAAAGGAGAGGGTTATGCGAAAGAAAACTAAGATAATAATCGCAGTTGTTGCCTCGGTCTTTGTTGTGCTTATCGGCACTCTGATAATATTTTTTGTGGCACTGGGTAACGTTTTAGATAAGACATTCAATCGTAATGAATACAATATGAAGAATGCGGTCAAGGAACTCAATATCGTTTACGATGACGAATTGACTTTCGACAGATATGTCTCAAGAAGTGACTATGACATCAGCCTTACTTCGAAAAAGTTTTTCGTTACTTCCGCAAACCTGGATGAAGCAGAGATCGAAGTTGATCTTTCTGACGGCATGAAAGATGAATATCTCTCTTATTATTATCGTGACGATATCGAAGATTATTTCCTTGATCTCATGGAAGAATATCTTCCTGATGAAGATATGGAAGTTGAGTTATATAAGAGCAACTGGTTCTGTGATTCCGGTGATATGGATTTCGATGATTATATGGAAGAGATGGAAGGTAAATCCGTCGCTATCAACATAATGAATGAAGACGTGACTACTGATGATCTTGATGCGATAATGGAAGAGATGCGTGATGATGAAATCGCGTATTCGATTGCTCTTAGAGTGTATGATGGAGATAAGGAACTTTGCTATGGAATGTACACTCCGGAAGGCCAACTTAAACCTGCAAAAGAATTAGGATAATGACTATACGAGAACTAACAACAGAAGAGATAAAGGATATCTATTATAAGTATATGACGGATGATTTTCCGCCTGATGAACTTAAACCTTTCGACAGGATCGAAGAGTCCGTAAGTGCCGGGAAATACCTTTGTCTTGGCGCTTTTGAAAATACGCAATTAGTTGCATATGCTTTCTGGGTATTCGAGAATAAAACATATCTCCTTGATTATTATGCTGTTGTTCCTGAGCTTCGAGGAAAGGGTGTCGGAACTGCATTTTTGAAAGAAGCAGTTAAGCTTATCCCGGCTGAGATCATCCTTCTTGAAGTTGAAGATCCGACAGATGAAGAGAAGAAAAAGAGATTGGATTTTTATCTTAATGCAGGGTGCGTTGATCCTAATGTGAAAGCAGTTGCATTTGGTGTCGATTTTATGATCATTGAGTATCCGATAAAAGGAAATCATTCTCCTTCAGTTATAGCTGATG
>JAGCGE010000030.1 GCA_017649745.1 Clostridiales bacterium
ATTTGACACCATTGGTGAAGCTATCGATACTGTTTCTGGGTTTATCGAGGATTTAACTGATAAGTTCTTAGAATCCAAAGGTGCTATGAAGATCTTTAGAGGTCTTATCGACGGTGTTACTGGAGCATTCAAAATAGCATCTGCAATCATTGGTGCAGTTGGTAAAATCTTTGGTCACGTAATTGAAAAGGTTACTCCGATGGCTGATGGCTTTACCGATGCTGCTGGAAGTGTTGTTGACTTTGTCAAAAAATCCATCGATGTGGATAAGGTCGTAGAATGGATCGGCAATGCTGCTGACAAAATTATCGAATTTATGGACAATTTCGATTTATATATTGGTCAGGCAACGGATGCTGTCGGCAAATGGATCAAGGAAACAACTGGTGTTGACATTGATCAGGTTTGGGGCTGGGTATTAGAGCAGATCGAGAATATTAAGACGAATCTTATCGACGTTGACGGAATTAAGTTTGACAATTTAAAAACAGTTCTCGATAGTCTCAAGGAATCGAGCCCAATGCTTCAGAACATTTCCTCCTTCATTCAAACTTTCAAGAAGGGCTCTGAAGAGGTTGATGCGATTCCCGATAAGATCACAGAGACTAGAGACGCAATCAATGGTCTAAAGTATGAGGCAAGCACTAAGACTTTCGAGTCGTTTTCTACGGCGTTTGAAAAGGTTGGAGACGCACTTGACGTGTCTAATATAAACGCGAAGGACTTTGTCGGTCTCGCGTCGAGTATTGGTCTTGCGTTTACCGTATTCCAAGGACTTAACATTGTGAACAAGGTTAACGACTTCGTTCAAGGCTTTGTTGACATTAAAGATAAGACGATCGGCGCTATTGGTGCAATTACCAAATCGTTCAAATCAATGCAAGACTATATGAAGTCTACAATGATTCTGAACATCGCTATTGCAATTGGCATCTTGGCTCTTTCTCTTATTGCGCTTAGCATGATCCCCGAAGAACAGATTTCTAGGGCTATGGCGGTTTTGATTGGCGTATTTGTCGGTCTTAGTGGCGTTCTTAAGAATCTTAGTAAGACTCTTAGTTTTATTAATGGCACAACCGGATCTCTCGGCTTTGTTATGCTCGGTCTTGGCCTTTCATTCATAGCTATGGCCGCCGCTATTGCTATTATTGCTAGCGTCGATGATGAAACGGGCAAACTTGGTAGAGCGGTCGGCGTTATCTACGGCGTTCTTTACGCTTGTATTGCTCTTTTCAAAGCCATGAGCAGAATGAATGCGTTCGATGTTAAGACTGTCGCTGATAGCATCTTTACGATTGCCTTGGCTATAGTTGTCATTGCCGGAGCGATTGCACTTCTTTCCATTCCAGGAATTGATTATCAGGAAGGTCTGTCGGTTGTAGGCGGAATTACGCTTGGTATCGCCGGAATTATATGGATATTGTCCAACACTGCCAACCCAGCAAAACTCGAAGGAGTTGCGGCTACTGTCATGACGATGGCACTAGCAATTGACGTTATTGTTGGCGGGCTGATTGCGCTGATGTACAACGTCGCAGCCGTGGAATCGATCAAAGCAGGATCTGTAAAACAAGCTACTGATGCTCTATACGGTATTATGGGTATGATGGGCATGATGGTTCTTGCTCTTGGTTTCATGGCAAAAATCTCAGGTGGTAACAAAATTGCCGCTAGCATTGGGACTATTCTTGCGATAGCCGCGGCTATTGATGCAATGGCCGGAATCGTAATTGCCATGTCAGTTCTTGCGAATATGGGAACATTGTGGTCTAGTATGGCCGCGGTTGTAGCTCTTGCTGGACTTTTAGTAGTTTGCGCGTCTTTGCTAAGATTGGTTTCGGCTTTACCGGTTAAAAACGCCCTTGTCATGCCTCTAATCATTGGATCGATCGTTGGCGGTCTTGCATCTTTGGTCGGTTTAGTTGCTCTTCTTGCTGCGATTGATCCTACAAAACTTCAAAATGGTATTACCGCCCTTACTACAATCGCCGTAATACTTGGTGCTCTTGTTGTAATCGGGGGCGTTATGTCAGCGATACTGCTGGTTTCCGGAGCGGGCGAAGCGCTTGTTGGATTCTTAACCTCTCTCGCTCCTGCTCTGCTTTCTATGGCTGCTGCCATGGCGGCATTCGGTTTTGCTGTAATTGCTCTTGCTGCAGCAGCATGGATATTCGTTGACGCCGGTACAAGACTGTGGGCACTCCTAAAGGATATTGGCGATAATGGCTCTGAGATATTCGATAAAATTGCCGAAAGCGTTAAAGCGTCTATCCCAGTACTAACATCTTTGGTAGTTAATCTCCTTCCCGATTTCTTGAGCAAGATAGATTCTTGTATAAAGATAATCCTCGACCACGCGACTCTTATAGTTCCGTATGTTATAGGAAAGCTTGTGGAGATTGCTACTTCTGGCATACCAGGATTGGTTGGCGGTTTGGTTCTTATGATAATTCGAGTTATAAATACTCTCGCAAAGTTCTTGCCGCAGATTCTTGATGCTACTGTGTTGTTTATGATTGCATTTTTTAACGGTCTTGGTGATGCTTTAGACGCACATTCAGAAGCATTCGCAGCAGCCATTGGAAACGCCCTTCTTGGAATATTCAATCTTATCGCGTCGTTAGTCAAGACCTTCTGGAATTGGTGGATGAGCGAAGAAGTTCAGGCGTTCATGTACGAGGTTTGGGACACAATCTTCGGATTCTTTGCGATGATCGGTAATTTCTTTGTCGGGGTTTGGAACGGGATTGTCGACTTCTTTGAAGGGATTTGGAATAGCATAGGTGCATATTTCTTATCGGTTAAATACACAATTGAGGATTTTTTCGATGGGATTCACGATTTTATTGTCAATATAATCACCAATATTATTGATTTCTTCGTAGGAATTTTCGAATTTTTCATGAATCTCTGGAACGGTCTTGTCGGTTTTGTGACTGGAATTCCTGGAGCAGTTGCTAATTCTTCGTTACGATGTTTGTGACTGTCGTGACATGGATTTCCAACATCATTACGTTCCTCAAGGAACTCCCAATGAATATCGCAAAGATCATCATTGACACGATCATGGAAGCTGATAACGGATTTACTGCGTTCCTCAAGAAGCTTCTTCTGTTCTGGTTCAAACTCTATACTAAGCTCACATCTGGCGTCGAAAAGATTAAGAATTTCGGCATTAAGTTTGTGACAGGATTCATCGACGGCATTAAGAGCATGGTCGAAAAGGCTAAAGAAACTGTAACAGGTCTTGCTGAAAATGTGGTAGGATGGTTTACGGGAAAAGACGGTCTGGACGAGCATTCGCCTAGTAAGAAAGCCGAGGAATCCGGCGAACTGTTCGGTCAAGGATTCGTAAACGGTCTTAATGGCATGCTTGATCCTGTTAAGGATGCAACAAGTGGCTTAGCTGAATCGGCAACTGACACGTTTGATATTTCGGGAATCCAGGACGATCTTGACAGCACTCTTGGCGATAATCAGTATTCCATTGATATTATCCCGAACCTCGATTACTCGCAGATGACAACTACTGGTGAGGCTGACTATTCTAGTCTTTGGGGTGGAAACCTTGACGCGTCAGGTCTTGGCGTTGATGGTGCTGGCTTCGATCTTGCGCAGTATACAAACGCTGATATTACGCAGGCTTATGACTATGAAGAGCCGGAGCCTTATGATGATACCGATGTCATTAATGCGATCAAGGGTCTTGACGCAAGACTTAATGAACTCGCGGAAGGTCTTTCTGGAATGGATGTATATCTTGACAAAAATGTTCTTGTTGGGGAAATCGCCGGACCACTTGATGCGGAGCTTGGCAGAAGATCTACAAGAGCGTCTCGTGGTTCTGGTCGTTAAAGGAGGTGCCGTATGTATTATTCTATGTCTTTTTTACAGTATTATCAGAATAACCAGACTCCTTATGATATTTCTAGCATGGGCGATCTGGGAGTAACTAGAAATACATGGGAACATTGGCACCTTGTGCCGACATCCCGCCCGTCAATAAACCCGCCATCTCCGAAAACGAGTTATGTGTCCATCGAGGGCCGAAATGGTAAGCTTGACTTATCTCAGGCCCTCACGGGCTACCCAACATACGACAATCGGACAGGATCAATCGATTTTGTTGTGATGAACGATTATCGAAACTGGCAAGCCGCGTATACTGATATTATGACTACGATCCACGGAAAGAAGCTCATGATGGTGTACGAAGAAGACCCTGGTTATTATTATGTTGGAAGATGGACTGTGTCTAAGTGGAATACTGGCAAAGACTACTCGACAATTACATTTTCCTACGATCTCGAGCCCTATAAGTACAGTATTATCGACTGTGCTGGTTCATGGCTTTGGGATCCATTTAATTTTAACACGGGCGTTATCGCATCTCGTAGCGATGGTGTGACAACCGGCGCCAATCTTAACAACGTTGAGGAGCCTGGTATATACCTTCTTAACACTGACTATTACAGAGGCGATATCGTAACTGACAACATCGGAACCGGACTCTTTAACGAGCAAGAGGGCATAGCTAATGTAATTGGTAATGCTCCTGGATCTCTATACCTTCAGGTAATACCGAGTGAGGGATGTACGATAAGGCTTGACTTTCAGAATCCAGAAGTCTATAGCGAGCCATTGACAAAAATTTATACTCCGGAAGCTTCGTTTAGCGGCGAAGACCCAGACTTTGTGATTACAAATTACACCGGCGTCAATCAACTTCTTCTTTCCGCTTCTGGAACAGGCAGAGTAAATTGGAATTTTAGACCAGGGAGGTTATAATCTATGTATAGTATATACACTCTTGATTCAAATGGCGGACAGTGCATATACAACGACAAATACCCTCTCTCCGCATACGCGGTAAAGTCTCCAACGCTCAAAATGGTAGATAGCTCGGCAGGGTCGCTTGAAATGACTCTGCCGCCTACCAATAGGGCGTATGATATTTTAAAGCGTATGAAAACCCATCTTGTCGTTAAACGGTATGACGAGGAAATTTGGGAGGGACGAGTTGTAGAAGATACCTACGACTTCCAAAACAATCGAAAAGTATATTGCGAAGGTGCGCTCGCATATTTCAATGATACGTGCCAGCCGCAATGCGAATACAAAACAACAACGCTTACTCTTTTCTTACAATCCGTAATTGATATTCACAACTCCAAAGTTCCTGATAGTAGAAAAATTTATTTCGATTATCAGAACGTTGATAGTGGGGTTATTGATTATAAGGCGACACAGTACCAAAAGACATTAGAGGTATTAAATTCTGTATGTGAAGAGTACGGTTGTCATATGCAGCTTGTAATTAAGAGAGTTCAGACCGGAACATCTGTCGATCCTGATACGCAGGAAGAAATCCCAATTTACGAAAGAAGACGATTAGTAAGGTTTTTCAAGGGCGTTATAGGGTCTTCGGCTCAGACGGTCGAGTTCGGAAAGAATCTCTTAGAGTACAGTAAAAACTATGATCTTACATCTCTTGCACCGGTTGTTTTGCCTCTTGGAGCAAAGAAAGAGAGATCTAATTCCTCGCAGACAGGCGAACCGATCGACCTTACAACAGCGATTGAGTATACGTCCGATTTGGGCTACGGTGTGATTAAGACCTATTCTGACTTTTGCACGTTGCAGACCAAAGAATACATCGATGATCTAACGCATCACCTTGGCCCTTACATTGTTGATCATAGCGGAACGTCAAACACTTACCCAGGTCATTATGTTGCTGTTTTAAAGGTTAAGGCGTCGACCGAAGAAAAACAGAGCACGGTTTACATTTCGTCTAGAAATTATGGCGGAATGGGAATGTATTTCTTTGCTAATCCATCAAACGATTATAATAGCTGCGAGTACGTTGGTGATTCTTATGCTAAGTTCGCAAGTACGTCTACAGGATTCACCGATATTGTTGACGCATCGGTCACCGTTCCTTACGCGACAGCAGAACACGCCGAGGGTTGGTATTGGCTGTTTGTTGGGTCTTTTGGCGGTGACATTGCCCTTCGCGTTAATAAACCGGCTGAAATTTCTGACAATTTAGACGAATACTACACCGTTGAAGACGCTTTAGTTTCTTCTATAAATCTTGTTTCGACCATCCCCGCGATTGAATATGGCAAGATTTATTGTCAAGGTGAGACTAATCCGGGTGGAACATATGACGATAGTAACCACAAGTTCATCAGAACAACCGAATTTATTCAAAATGGCACCGGAGTATTCGGCCCGGGGCTCTATAGTGTAAGAATTGCCACAAATAACAATCATTCGATTCAGGCTAGAGTTATTCAGTATCAGTCTGATAATACGTTCGTGGCAAGTACAGATTGGATTTCACTACCTGGTAGATTCGATGTAACTTACACAAATGGCGTAAAGCTCAAAATAATGTTTAAGTACGGTGATACGACACAGGATTTTGTTCTTACTGGTGATGACGCTTTCGCTTTTACAGCTTTCGAGATCGTTAAAGGCGAGAAATTTGGAAGTCTGTATGTTACGTCTCAGTCAAGGAATCTGTTTAATACACAGCTTGAACAGGGCGATTTGATCGATTCTGGAGCCCTGATAGGGATGCCTGGAAGTAGCTCTAATACGTTTGTTATGAGAACTGCAAGCCTTCTTGGTAAGGTCGATCCATCCCCAGTTGATGGTGAAGGTGTTACAGAGACTGGATTTACTGATGATCACACGTATTTGCTTTCTGGGTCTGTAACGCAGCCCGATCCCGATTTCACGAGAGGCGTTCTTTGCCGAATCTATATGTATGATATGGATGACGATCAATGCATCGGGATATTCCATGATGAGGGCACAGATCCTAATGTCGATGACGGATGGGGTACAATGCCTAGAAAGTTTACTGTTCCTCAGACGTGCAGACTCAAATTCGAGTTCAAGTATCAGCACGATTCACCTATTAGTTATGCTGGACTTACTGATATTATGCTCGAAGAAGATGCTAACATTCCGTCTATGTATGAGCCATCAAATACGTCATTTGAAGAATATGGATGGATCGAAACGGCGATTACTTGGGATGACATTACAAATCCCGACGATTTATATTACAGAGCCAAGTCTTATTTAGCGTCTGGTCAGTTTGATAAGATGACTTTAGATGTGACCGCTCTCGATTTGTCTGTGCTTGGAG
>JAGCGE010000311.1 GCA_017649745.1 Clostridiales bacterium
GCACGTGAATTCGGCATCCCTGCAGTAGTAGGATGCGGCAATGCGACAACCGTTCTTAAGACAGGTGATAAAGTCACTGTTGACGGGGCTTTGGGAACAGTAACCAAGCTCTGATCCGGAAAAAGACTATTGACAAGCTTATGGCCCGAAATTAAAATGAAACTACTTTCATTTTTGTTTCGGGGTAACTTATCATGCCTAAAGTATCAGAAGAATATTTCGAGAAAAAGAAGAGATTTATAGTCGAATCAACTTACAATGTGTGTCTTCGTAAGCCGGTCGAGATGGTGACGATGACAGATGTTATCGAAGAGACGGGGCTTTCTCAGGGCGGCATCTACCGATTCTACAAAGACCTCGACGAGATCCTCGCGGATATGATCTCGAAAATGCGTACCGACTACAACATCATCGACAGACTCGACGAGATAATCGACGGCGCCTCTTTCGAGGAGACGACTTATAAGATCTGCGACATCCTCGCTGACGTCATGGAAGAACACCTGATGGACATCCAGAAGATCAATTTCGACCTCACTGTCCTAGCGATAAATGAACCTTTAAGAGCGCAGAAGATCACGGGAGAGATCAAGGGGCGCGGAAACTTCGAACACCTTGCCACGATAACCCTTCCAAGACTTATAAGTGCCGGCAAGAACGGTGAACTTAAGCCTAATGGAGATCCCGAAGATATCATGAGATTCATCTCGGCTTCCTACGTCGGAATAGAAGCGAACTGCATACTTTCCGCGTGCTACGGCAAAGCACCGATGAACACAAAATGCGAACCGCGACAGATGTTCAGGACTCTGGCAACAACGATCATTCTTCTCATGGGAGGTAACGCATAATGAGTAAAGAACTTCCAAAACCACAGGGAAAATACCAAGTAGGAACATTCACCTTCACAGTTTATAACGACAGAGAAGAAACTGATTTCGAAGCTCAGGGTCAGATGAGAAGCATCGCTTCCAGAGTCTATTATCCCGTCGATCCTTCCTCTGTCGAAAACATAAAGAAGAGCCGCTATATGTCACGCGAGATGACAAACGGATTGGCACGGACATTCTTCATTCCGTTAAACTACGACAAGTCAGAAAAGAACGGAGAGAATCTTTCCGACTGCTACGAGAATGCACCAAGGATAGAAGGAACCGGATTTCCTCTCATAATCTTCAATCACGGCTATATGTCATACCGCGAAGCCAATTCTTTTCTATGTATCGAACTTGCTTCTCAAGGCTATGTCGTTATCTCGATAACACACTCATACGAGGCGATCATGACGGAACTTGATGACGGAACAAAGATCCCGATGTATAAGAATCTCCAAAAGAAGATGATACAGCCGTTTCTGAGAGGTTTTATCGAACAGTACAAGCTCATAAGAAAAAAGGGTACCAACGAAGAACTTGCAAGGTATGTCGATGAATATCAGGACAAATACGGAAGATTCATCTGCGATCGAGTTCCGGAGTGGGAGAAAGATATCATGGCAGTCGTAGATTATGCCAAAAAGAATCTAAGCGATCTTATCGATTTCGAGAAAGGAATCGGTGCGACAGGTCACTCTATGGGAGGCGCAGTTTCTTACGCATTATGTCATGACGAGAAAGACTTCGTCTGCGGCATAAACATCGACGGCGCTCTTTTCGGAAAGCACGGCGACAAGATCATGGATAAGCCGTTTCTTCAGCTTACGAGCGAACATAATGTCGGTGTAGTTACAAGAGGATTCCTGAAGCACAGAAAGCCTGCATATCACGTTATAGTGAAAGATATGCAGCACCTCGGATTTTCGGATATGAAGCATTTTATCCCTATCAAGTCCAAAGTAGGATCTCTTGATCCTGACATCGCTCACGAGATAGTTACGAAAGTACACATCGCCTTTTTCGATGCTTACCTTAAGGGATCAGGAACTGAACCTAAGTTCCCTGAAAGCGAGAACGTAAGATCTTTAACGATCGCTCCTGACACTCTCTAAAGAAGCTTCAGTCTCCTTTATCTTGATGAGAAGATCCTTCTTCTTTTCGGAGATGATGGTCTTCTTACTGATCAGTTCGTTGAGCTTATCCTTGGACGGTTCCGGAAATTCCCTCTTCTTCCTTCTCGTCATAAAAAGGAGGATGCATGAACCTACAAGTAAAACGAGGAGAAGCGATAAAAATCCGGCAAGGGGCATTTCATCATCCGCTAAATTCCACATCAGGATAAAACTCGGAATACCGACGATCAGTAATGCTGCGCCAAAGGCAAGATCTATAGCAAGATACTTCTTTTTGTATCCTCTGACATACGCTATATATTCGTCGCCGTCGTCATCCTCAACGATCGCAGGATTCTTTCTGACTTCTTCAAGGTAAGCGAGTTTCTCTTTCTCCTTATTCATCTCGTCGTCCAAAGCTGCTGCATCTTTTGTAAGGCTGCAGTATTCTCTAACGTTATCGACAAGATCCTTCTTATCTTCAGGAAGCTTAGCCTTGATCTCAGTCCAGTCCTTGTCATGCCAAACGAGGTCTGCCCTGCTTTCGCTGCCACTTAAAAGATAACCTGTATCAACGCTCTTGTACTTACAAAGAAGGAGCTTAAGAAGGATGACAGGGTCATTAGGATCCTGCTCGTTAAGCTTTCTCAAGATCCTAAGTGCTTCCGTGTATTTACGGTTAGCCATCATTCTCTTGGCACCGTCAAAAGAATAGAGGATCTCACCTGAATCCGGAACATGAATAGTACCGCAGAAAGCACAGTCGAAATATCCTGTCTTACTGTTAAAACTTAAGTTTCCTCCGCAAGTTGAACAAGTCTTATTCTGCAACATTTATATCACCTCTTTGATCCTTCTGATCGCTTCCTTGAGAACGCTTCTCGGACACGCGACATTGACTCTTATGAAGCCGTCTCCTCCCTGCCCGAAAAACTTTCCTTCGGACACTCTAATATGTGCTTTTCGAAGAAGGGTATCTTCAAAATCTTTATGACCCTTGCAGTCTATCCAGACAAGATATGTACCTTCAGGTCTCATCACCTTAAGATCCGTATCCTTAAGTTCGTCGATAAGAAGATCGACGTTTCCTTCGATATATTCGAGAAGCTCATCAAGCCACTTCTCACCTTCGTTATATGCAGCCTTAGTCGCGGCGATGCCCATCTTATTAAGACCGAAAGCACCCGTCACATAAGCTTCTCTGTCGATTTTCTGATAGACTTCCTTATTGGCCGCAATGATGTTCGCTGCTTGAATTCCAGCGATACTAAACGACTTGGTAGGAGACGTCAGTACAACACATCTGTTCTTAATTTCATCGGAGATCTTCGCCATTGGGATGTGCTTTCTTCCTCCGAGCGTGAGGTCTGCGTGGATCTCGTCGCTTACGATGAATACATCATTTTCCAGACAGATATCTGATACAGCCTTAAGCTCATCATATGTCCAAACACGGCCTCCCGGATTATGAGGCGAACACCATACAAGGAGCTTAACATCATCTTCAACGATCTTTCTTCTCATCTCATCAAGATCGACTTCGTAATGACCGTTTCTCTCTTTAAGTTCACATACCGTAAGGCTTCTTCCTGAACCCTCGACACAGCGTCTGAAAGGACCGTAAACAGGTTCGAAGAACATGACGTGATCATTCTCTTTTGTAAAGACTCTGATCGAATAAGTTATCGCCATGATAACGCCTGGAAGCGTGATGATCTGATCTGCCGTTACATCCCAGTCAAATCTTTTCTTGAACCAGCCTATGACGGCATCATAGTATGCCTTATCTGCCTGCGAATAACCATAGATACCGTTTGTCGCTACTTTCTCAAGAGCCGCGATGACCTCAGGCGGACTTTTAAGATCCATGTCCGCAACCCACATAGGGATAAGATCATCGATCCCGTCCACCTTCTCGTACTTTATATCATCAGGAGTATTCCTGTTTATCACACTGTCGAAATCATACATACAGTCATCATAACATAAAAAAACCGGCAACCGCGAAGTTGCCGGCCAGATAAAGGAATATATGTCAGCCTTCAAAAGTTACCTGTGAGCCGCCCCACTCTACGAGTGTGAATCCGTCACGAACTGTGTTCTCAGGCATAACAAGCTGCTTTTCGGAAGGTATCTCGACAGCCTCATCAAGAGGTGCGAATACCATGAATACTCTGATCTCTGTGTCAGGAGCCGGATATACGTTAAGCTTTGCAACGTCTGTATACTCAGTTCCGAGGAAAGAGATGATGTTGTAGTTGTTGTTCTGCATCTTAGGGAGCCAGAATGATACAAAATCGTCGATCTCTGATGCATTAAGGCCTGCTGCCTCAAGATATTCTTCAAGGAATGCAGCGGTATCAGAACCCTTTACGCAGATAGAATTATTGAATGACTTAAGGTCTTCGAATGTCTTACCTTCCCAGAAGAGGTAGTCATAATCTCTGCCGTCATTTAAGTTATGAAGTCTTCCGTCTGGATCAGCTGTTACATGCCAACCGAACTCAGGATCATACTGTGGATATGTGCACTGAAGCTCGCCCTCGAATTCGATATCTACATATACTTCCGTTGACTCCTCAGGGTAGAGGTAGATAACAGGCTTATCAACGCACTCGCTTGAGTTAGCTTCTTCTGTTGTAGCAACGATATCAAAGTCCTTCATGGAATCAACTGTTCCGTCAGGTCTTACAATAACGAGCGTGTATGTTGCTGTCGGCATGCCCTCAGGAAGGACAGTCTTACACCAGTACTCGTGGCCGTTATAAACGTTACATGCTGTTCCTTCGAATGAAGCGTAAGCATCTTCAGTATTCCACTCGTAAGCATCATTCTTTTCGAAGAGATAGAGCTTTATTGTGTCTCCTGTTGATGTCTTGTCATTGATCATGAGCTGGATCGTTAATTCGGAACCTGATACTACAGGTGCATATGATACCCATTCGATAAGGGATTCGATGCCCCAGACTTCTTCGATCCATGAATTCTCAACATCAAGTGACTTCATTACGCCATGCTCTGTTGCGCTGCTAAAATCAGGATTACCGATAAGATTCGGCTCCTTAGCAGGTTCTGTTGTCTCCTGAGTGGTTTCTTCTGTTTCAGTACGTACATGAGTGTTTGTATTTGCTGCACAAGCTGAGAACATAATAGATGCAGCCAAAACAGCTGCCATAACTGTTGTTTTTTTCATAGTAAATTACTCCTTATTCCTTTTATCTATGTATCTTTTATCGAGTCGGTCGACTATCCCTTTTCGAACCGCTCATGTTTATAGGACGACGCAAATTTTGGTCGTGTTGCATAGTTTTTTCAAAAATCTGATTTTCTTCATGATTTTTCTGAAACGGCGCCGCTGCCGCCCTTTCAAGCCCTAGGTTAGAAAAACGAAAAAGTGATTTCATAATTAAAACGTAGGGTTGGGATTATTTAGAGGACTATTTTTTCAAGCGATCCTAAGGTTAGAAAAATCAATTAAAAACAATCAGCATCACCAAAAATGCAGTCAAGATCCATGGATTCCCGGTAATCATTCCAACACTAGGTTATATTTTTAAAAATGCGTTTTTGAGAACAAGACTCAAGGTCATAAAAATGCAAAAAGTCAGTAAAACAAGTCAGAGGTCTCAAGGTAAACCCTTAACAATTTACAAGCTGTTTCAAAGCTACTGCTCTAATGGTGTTATAATATATACGTATACGGTGGAATGGGAGGAGATGGCATGGACAGCACGAGAAAGTTTTCCATAGGCAAGAAGTTTTATATCTTCATCATCATAATCGTGCTTGTCGCTGTCACGGGTATCTGCACGATATCTTATTTTGTCAATGCTGATCAGATAGATGGTTACTATAAACGTCTCACGATAAATAATGCCAAGAACTATGCTTCCCTTCTCGATGTCGATTTCATATGCGAGCTGCGTGAAGTTGCGCAGTCAGACGAGTATCAGGAACTGCGTGCACGCGCGGAAGAACTCGATGACGAGTCACTTATCGAGGATTACCTGAAGGAGAAAGACCTTTGGGACCGCTATGTCAAACAGAGGAATTCCATGAGAACTTACGTCAACAACATGAATGATGTTAAGTATCTCTATATCGTGGCCTGGGGAATGGAGCAATCAGAGGACGGCGAATGGTACGACATGTACTTACTCGATGCAGATGACGTGCCGCTCTATCAGACTGGTTATTATGAATTGAGAGAACCTGAATTCGAAGGCGCGGAACCATATGGTGACATCGGACCTGTCATCTCAGACGGTGACTGGGGCTGGCTTTGTTCGGGATTTGTTCCGGTTTTTGATAAGTATTCCAATCTCGCTTGTAACGTCGGTTGTGATGTCGGAATGGAAGATGTCATGCAGCAAAGAAAGACTAATCTTCTTTACATCCTTATAAGTGCTGTTATCTACACGGGAATCGTTCTCATCATCGTATTCTTCTTCATTAACGATTTTATCGTAAAACCTCTTAACACACTGACTTCTGACATCAAGAAATTCTCGCCGAAGACGAACAGGGATTATGAAGGATCGTGTGTTATCCCTGCCAGGAGTCATAAGCGAAATGATGAGATAGATGATATATATGTCGCAATACGAGACATGCAGATAAAGCTTATCGACCATATCGATAACATCACTAAGGCAGAGAATGATATCAAGAAGATAAGCATCACTGCTTATAAGGATTCGCTTACCGGTATCAACAATAAATCCGCTTACCTTAAGAAGGCAAATGAGATCAATCTTAAGATAATGAAAGGCGACGCTGAATTTGCGATCGTCATGACGGACATCAACCTTCTCAAGAAGATAAACGATGACCATGGTCATGATTCAGGCGACACTTATATCAAGGGATGCTGTCACCTCGTTTGTAATGTGTTTAAGCATTCTTCTGTCTATCGTGTCGGAGGCGATGAATTCGTAGCTATTCTTATGGGTGAGGATTATGCTAACCGCGTCGAGTTGGTCGATGAACTAAAGAGAGACTTCTCCGATTCTTTCGCTAATAAGGATGTCGATCCGTGGTTCAGATATTCAGCTTCAGTAGGAATGGCTGAATATACAGAAGATGACGCATCAGTAGACGCAGTATTTAAGCGCGCCGACAGAGCCATGTACGCAGACAAGACTGAATTCAAGAAGAGAAATGGTATCAATCCTGATGACAGGAACTGATAGTATATATCCTTGATCCGAAGTCAGGATAATAGGCTACGTTCTCGTTATAGCCACATCCCGCGAACGCTGTCTTAAGATGAACTCCCGCATACATCATGGCATCGCCGTACATATCATGTTCTTCAGGTTCGGAATGCATCTTCACGAATTTAGCCAGTATCGCGTGGATAAGGCTGTCCTGCTTAACATGGAAAGGCGCAACAAAGTTCACGAGACTTCCGAAGTTACGAAGGTCGAAGTCCAGCTTTCTTCCGCTCAGATGATATTTCGTCTCATCGTCTAATCCAGTTGGCTTTATGATCCTCCACTTGGAATTAGGCTTTGTAAGAAGCTGCATCGTCATCGTGACTGCTCTCTTCTTATCAGTAGACACAACGGTCCAGGTGATACCTTCGCCGCGATAGAATCTGCCGAACTGCATCACTTCCCTGTTCGATTTATAGAACTCTACCTGCGCCTTAATAGCCATCAGATCTTCTTTTTTCATGTCGCAGAGATTGCACTCGTAGCCGAGCACGCCGAATGATGCGACATTGAACCTTGTCTCTATCGGAGTGCGCCTTAACGTCTGATGATTCGGAACGTCCGACACGTGCGCAGTCACGCATCTCATAGGATAGCCGTAACTGTAGCCGTTCTGGATATTTACGCGCGCAACTGCATCAGTATCATCGCTCGCCCATATCTGTGGGAAGAACGACAGGATACCAAGGTCGAACCTGTTGCCGCCTGATGCACACCCTTCGAAAAGTATCTCAGGAAATTCATTTGTGAGCGTTCTCATGATCCTGTAAAGACCAAGGACATATCGATGGAAGACTTCACCTTGCCGGTCTTTCGGAAGAGCGCTCGAAAACACATCAGTAAAGATCCTGTTCATGTCCCATTTAACATATGAGATATTCGCGGATGAAAAGACATTTTTCATTGCATCGATGATATGATCTTGGACGTCTTTTCGAGTGAGGTCCAGGATCATCTGATTACGACCGACAGAGTGATGTTTGCCGGGGATCTTGATCGCCCAATCTGGATGAGCTCTGTACAGGTCTGAGTCCTCATTTACCATCTCTGGTTCGACCCAGATGCCGAACTTGAGTCCCAACTTATTTATCTTGTCGCAGATTCCTTTGATGCCGTGCGGAAGTTTCTTCTTGTCGGGATACCAGTCACCGAGCGAGCAGGAATCGTCGTTACGCTTGCCGAACCAGCCGTCGTCCATGACTAGAAGTTCGATGCCGACACTCTTTGCTTTTCGAGCAAGACGAAGGAGCTTACGCTCGCTGATGTCGAAGTAAGATGCTTCCCAGGAATTTAGAAGGACGGGCCGAAGACGATCCTTCCACGGACCGCGCAGGATGTGATTCGATACGAAATCATGCATCTGACCGCTCTGGCCGTTAAAGCCTGAAGACGAGAAAGTCATGACCGCTTCAGGACTTACGAAAGTCCCTCTTCCGACAAGCTTCCATGTGAAACCGTCAGGGTTGATGCCTGCGAGGAATCTGACTTTGCCGTGTGAACTTTTCTCTATTGATTCATAGTGATTGCCGCTGTAGATGAGGTTAATGCCCCAGCAGTCGCCGTAGTCCTCTGTGCAGCCTTTTCGAGAGATCATGACAAAAGGATTGGCGCGGTTAGAAGACGTGCCCGTGATCGACGAATTAACGAGCCTTGCGCCCTTGACCTCCATGTCGTTCCTGTCCATCTCGCGGGCCCATGCGCCGGTAAAAGTCGTGAAGATATAATCGCCCGGATCGAGATCCAGCTGAGTGCTCATGATCTTATCGATGACGGCGTCAGAATCGCCAACGTTCCTTACTACGGAATAGCGCGTTATGACGTCACAAGAAGCGTAGACGGTATAGACCAGATCGAGCTCCAGTGAATTGGCCTTGTCGACGAGCTTTATAGTCAGGATCTCGGCGTCATCGCCATAGGATCTTGGCATGTCATCTTCGGCTTCGTCAGAAGGCTTTCGGCCTTTGCTCTGAGTATAGGAATCGAAAAGAAGATCCGTCGTCCTGCTTCCGTCCGGATTAGTCATCTCGATATAAGGTTCCCTGATATCGCCCTTGCCGTAAGAACTCATCTCGAGCCTTACATCTTCGAGCGTGAGGTTGCCGTTCTCTTTCGAAGGAACGATCGTATTTCCTGCCGGAAAGTCCAGGTGTTCCGTGAGACCGTCAGCATCATCAAGATGGATCTTACGACCATAATAAAGGTGCTCTATGTGACCTGACGGCAACACCTTCATGGCGTATGTCGTGTGGTCTGTATCCAAGACGAAAAGCGGATTGTTATCACCGATGATCCTAATCATAGTTGTCAGCTCCTTGCTTTAAGTTCTGAAGATATCTCCTCGAGTTTCTTATCTGTAAGTATATACTTTGATCTGAAGACTAACAAAGCGATCACAAGAACGAATACAGGTGCGAGAGTCATAACAAGCCTTAGTCCGATAACGGATGAACCTGCGATGGAAGTATCCTCCCCCGATACCATATCCTTAAGGCTCTTGATGAGCATTGAAGCAGTCTGTGCTCCGGATGAATCTTCCTGGATCTTGAATACTGCGAGGCAGATAGCTGCTACAAGAGCTGCGATTCCGGAAGCGAGCTTAACTACGAAAGTCTGCATCGAGAAGATAACTGACTCGTCTCTTCTGTTATTCTTAAGCTCACCGTAATCAACTGTGTTCGCGAGGAAGACTGTGCAGATAACATTCAGGATACCGACCGCACCCATGATGAAGAATCCAGGTACGAAGAAAGGATAAACTGATGTCTGGCCTGCAAGTGCCATAACTAGTAAGATCACGTATCCGCCGATAGCTGAGCACACACCGATATAGAATATCTTCATCGTGTCGAAAGCCTTACGCAAAAGCGGGAAGAACAACATCATCGCGAAGATCTGAATAGCACCTGCGAACATGTTGAACAGCGTGTAATTGCCCTGCCAGTTATCGCCTGCCAGATCGTACTTAAAGAAGTAGATCAGGAGGTTCGACGTGATATAAGTTGCGGTATTAAACAAGACGATCGTAAGCACGACAGTCATAGCCTGATCGTTCTGGATGAGGGCCTTGAACATCTGCTTAACAGATGCTGTCTGCATATCAACAGACGACTTCTCCTTGATGCACAAACAAGTGATGGTGATGAACAGAACGAACAACGCACCGATGATGATCGAGAAGTACTTAAAGCCGATCCTCTCTGTCTCGAGAGTCGATTCCATCGTGACTGTTCCTTCGACAGATTCAGCATCCTTAAGCGCATCGTAATTCTCCGAATCTACATAGAATACAGCTACAGAATCCGTTCCGTTACTGCCGTTATCGGCGAACCTGAACTTAGCTTCTTCTATCGTAACGCCGTTGACCGTTGCTGTTACTTTCGCGTTGTCAGAACTAACTGTCATAACGTTCTTGATAACGTCATCGCCGTCCTGTACTTCGATGCCTTCGAAAAGCTTATCAGAACCTGTGACATCGATCTTAAGATCAGTATTTTCCTTCTCGAAAACGATCATCTCTGATGTCGCATTACCATCATCATCAAGCTTAACGATATACGAACTGATGCTTCTGTCAGCTGACGTGTAACTTACTGTCTTACTATCAACATTTCTTCCTGAAAGAGCATTACCCAAGAAAGCAACGCTCATTACAGTTACGATAGTTACGATCGCGGAACCAACGCCTGCACAAGATCTTGCCAGAGCTGACAGACCCTCTCTCTCCTTACCGCCCTGAGTGAAAGCAGGGATCATTGACCAGTAAGGAATATCCATCATCGTATAAGTTACGCCCCAAAGGATATATGTTATCGCTGCATAAGCGACGAGTCCTTTACCGTCAAGCGACGGAGGTGCAGCGAACATAGCAACAAGTACGACTGCGTTAGTGATCGTACCGATCATGAGCCAAGGACGGAACTTGCCCCACTTAGTCTTTGTTTTCGCGACGACAAAGCCCATGATAGGATCGTTGAATGCGTCGAATACTCTCGCAATAAGAAGTATGATACCCATCGCGATCGCGCTTACACCCATGATATCCTGGAAGTAGTAGAGCACGTACGAAGCCGACAACATGTAGACCATGTCCTTACCGACAGCGCCTATGCCGTATGCGAATTTCTCCTTGCCGGAGAGGCCTTTCTTAGTATCCATAGCTATTCTCCTTTCCTTACTTATGCTTCATCGCCATTGCTATCCTGACGACTTCATAAGCGCCGTCATAGATGCCGAGTTCTTTATTCCTGATTATGTTGTTACACATGTTCTTAAGTGTCGTATTATCCTCACTGAAAAGTTCGATCATCTGAAGCGTGTGAGGTATGTCCCTGCATTCGAGAGTACCGTCACCGATCTCAGCCGAGTGGATCGCGCCCCACTGCTCATGGCCTCCGATCCTCTTTATGAAAAGCTTCGGAACCGGGTAGAACGCGAGCTCAGAAGGCTTAGTTACGAGTACGTCGCAGGACCTCATGAGAAGGTTTGTCGCATAGACTGCTTCGAAGATATTCTCATGACAGAAAAGATGGATACCTTCGACTTCGCCATCCAACGCATCTGTCGTAAACCTTACCGTGTCTTCCCAATTGTTGAAGTGAGTCTTAGCTATTTCCGTAATTCCAGGACACATCTTCTTAAGATCTTCCCAGACATTCATGTAGTCACCGATGTTAACGTAGAGCGCAGCCTTCTTAGCTTTGATCTTAGGCATCAGGTTATTGATTATCGCTGCGAAGATCTCCTTTTGTGCGCCTGCGCCTCCGATAGTAAGAAGGAATCTCATCGGCTTTCCTTCGTCTTTTCGAGCAATACGCTTCCTGCAGTCTTCTTCGATGTTACTTACGAGTTCGTGATCGATATAGTGACCTACATACTTAAGACTGTCCTCAGGCATCGGCTTAAGTACTTTCTGCTTAGCCATTCCGTTACAGATCCTGTAGCCCTGATAAGCGTACTGAGTCTGAACTGTGTGGATGCTTCCCTCAGCAAAATGAAGAGCCATCGGCCAGTTGTCTGGGATCGCATTAACGACATTTCTCATGCCCGCATGAAGCGCTGCCTGCGCCGGCCACACGTGAGTTGCGATAACAGGGATATCCTTCGGCACGTTAGCATAAACAGGAGCCATGAGCTCAGCATTTTTCTGATCTGCCGCATTATATGACAGCTGCCTGAAGCCTTCGTAATTCATCGGCTCCCAGAAGAACTTATTGAACAGCTTGCTCTTCTGAGACAATCTCGATCCCGTGGAATAAAGATCGTTCTGAGCTGAAATGACCTTCGTGCAGGTCGTCTGCTTATATGAATTCAGATCCATCCAGTAAGGCTTATATCCGAGATGATTGGCAGCAGAAGCGATCGCCATAGAGATCCTGTAGTGACCGAATCCCATCCTGATATTTCCGACGATGATTCCCTTCTCCTCGTCGAATCCTTCGCACTTGCCTGCTTCAGCCTCACCTACTGCGATGTTGCTGACGCCAAGGATGTCGCCGATATAAGCGTTCGGAACAACGACTGCCGAATAGTTCGCGTTGCTGTCGTCACCGAACTTCTTCTGATATTTCTTCTTGGATCTCAGTGCCTTCTTCTGAACTGAAGATGACTGTACGTTACCGAAAATGCTCTCAGACCTGTTGATCATTGCTTTGCCCTCCCGCAAGATCAGCGAACGGCAATACCGTCCACGATGATATCTACTATCTGGTTCAGCGCATCCACATACTTGATCTTCCTTTTCCTCAGTACGTCGCCCGAGATGAGCTTCTCTATCGTCGCCTCGAGCATCACCTTTATGAGCGCTACATCGGCGTCTTCTCTTATCACGCCCTCGCTCTTACCTTTTTCGAGAAGAGCTATCGTCGCCTCCCAGCCGGTCTCAAGTCTCTTGACGATCTTCTTATAGACCTTCGGATGTTTCTCCTTAAGCGGCGCCAGTTCCTGATAGTTGATGCCCTGGTACTTCTCAGGCATCGCGCCCAGGAGCTTTCGAAGCTTCTCCACCGTATCGGTATCAGGATCGTCAGCGATCTCCTGCTCTCTTTCCTTGATGGAATCAAAAACATGATCGACCATCGCATCGAACAGCTCATCCTTACTCTCGAATTCCTTATATATCGTCTTCTTACTTATGGACATCTCAGTAGCGATATCAGCCATCGTAAGCTTGATCCCCCTACGATCGAAAACAATGATCGTTGCATCCAGTATCCTGCTCCTGAGATCTTCATTACCGCTTGTCATAGATCCGTCCTCCTCTTATCCAAAAGGGAAACCACAACTACACTTTCGGGTTTCTTACCCTAATGATAACAGGCTTTTATCAATATTTCTTGCAATATTGGAAACCAGATTATACAAACTTGGTTTCCATTTCTTGTGCAATCTGCGCATGCTTCAGCCTATCGATTGTTTGACGATAACAACTTATAATCTGATTAGTGGAGGTACACCATGATCAACCTTAGTTCTATAGATTTTAAAGACATATATAATTCCGATGAGGCAGCAGCTCTTCAGATCAGCCGCTATGAGAAAGCGATAAGATCCTTCCTTGATATCTTCGGCGGAAGCGAAGAAGACTTAAGGATCTTCAGTGCGCCGGGCAGAACAGAGATCGGAGGCAACCATACAGACCACCAGAGAGGTGAGGTCCTAGCAGCTTCCGTTAATAAAGACGCGATCGCCATCGTCAGAAAGACAGATTCGGATAAAGTTAACGTCAAAGCTGAGGGTTTTGATCAGGTTAACATTGTTACAAATGACCTGATAGCAAGGGATAGCGAGAAAAACACCACTTCTTCCCTCGTAAGGGGAGTTCTCGCTTCTTTAAGCACCGGAGGATACGTTATCGGCGGTTTTGATGCCTATATAACCAGCGATGTTCTTATCGGAGCAGGCCTTTCATCCTCCGCAGCATTCGAGACTTTGATCGGAACGATCGTGTCAGGTCTTTATAACGATTCACAGATCGCACCTGTCACTATCGCCATGGCTGGTCAGGAAGCTGAGAACAAATTCTTCGGTAAGCCATGCGGTCTCATGGACCAGATGGCGAGCTCCGTCGGAAGCCTCGTTTATATCGATTTTAAATATCCGGAAGCACCTATCGTCCGTAAGGTCGATTACGATCTTGATAAATCAGGTTATGTCCTTTGTATAACTGACACTAAAGGCTCCCACGCAGACCTCACACCGGAGTATGCTGCAGTTCCTAAGGAGATGACGGATATAGCTGTTCTTCTCGGCCATGACAAGTTAAGAGACGCATCTTTTGACGAGATCATCGACAACATCGATATGCTCCGCGAGAAAGCAGGAGACCGCGCCGTTCTTCGCGCCATCCATTTCGAGGAGGAAACAAGACGCGCAGCTTCAGAAGCAGAAGCACTTGAAAGGGGTAATTTCGAAGAATTCATCTCCCTTGTAAAAAAGTCAGGAGATTCATCTTATAAATATCTACAGAACGTCTACACCAATTCTGATGTAAAGACGCAGAATATGTCTCTTGCTCTTTGCGTAAGCGACATCATCTTGGGTAAAGACGAGGCAGCGCGCGTTCACGGCGGCGGCTTCGCAGGTACGATACAGGCATTTGTCAGGAAAGAGAATGCCGACAATTACAGGAAATATATGAACCGATTATTCGGCGAAGGATCTTGCGAGATCCTCAGCATAAGGAAGTATGGTGGAATCGAGATCAAATGAAGGAGGCATTTTTATGTCAGACATTTCTAAGATCAACACTTACATCACCGAACTAACAGATTATGCGATCGATAACGGTCTTACCGACGAACTCGACAGGACTTATGTGATCAACTCGCTTCTTTCATGTCTTAATTTAAAGGAATACACCATTCCCGATAAGACAAGCGACAAGCGTGAGCTTCACCTTATCCTCGAAGACATAATCGCTTACGCTCTTGAGACAGGAGTTCTAGAGAGTGATTCGACTGCCATGAAGGATCTTTTCGACACGAAGATCATGGGCATCCTTACTCCTCCTCCGTCTGTTGTTATAAGGCGTTTTAACGAGCTCTATGCCGAAGATCCTAAAAAGGCTACCGAATGGTACTACAACTTCTCCCAGGTCTCCAATTACATCAGACGCGACCGCATCGTTAAGGACATTAAATGGGAGTCTCCGACAGAATACGGCGACATCGATATAACCATAAACTTAAGTAAACCTGAGAAAGATCCGCGCGATATCGCAGCTGCCGGAAAAGCGAAGAGTACCTCATATCCGAAGTGTCTCCTGTGTCCTGAGAACGAGGGCTACGAGGGAACTTTGACACACCCTGCAAGACAAAATCACAGGATCATTCCGATCACTTTATGTAACGACGAATATTATCTTCAGTACTCGCCTTATGTCTACTATAACGAGCACTGCATAATCCTAAACAAAGAACACATCCCGATGAAGATCGACAAGGACACGTTCACCAAGCTCTTGTCTTTTATCGACAAATTCCCGCACTACACTGCAGGCTCCAATTCAGACATTCCGATAGTCGGCGGCTCGATCTTAAGTCACGATCATTTTCAGGGAGGATGCTACGAATTCCCTATGGCTCGTGCCGAATACGAATCATACTTCACGATACCTAATTTCGAGGACATCACCGCAGGTATCGTCAAGTGGCCTATGTCAGTTATAAGACTTCAGGGAACAGATATTGAAAGGATCTCCGAGTGCGCAGATCACATCCTTAATTCATGGGTCAATTATACTGATGAGGATGCCTTTATCTACGCATATACCGACGGCGTAAGACATAATGCCATCACTCCTATCGCGAGAAGAACGAAAGACATGCGCTTCGAGTTGGATCTCGTCTTGCGCAACAACATCACGACTGATGAACATCCGATGGGTGTATATCATCCTCACGAGAAATATCATCACTTGAAAAAGGAGAACATTGGACTCATTGAAGTAATGGGCCTCGCGATCCTTCCTGCAAGGCTTAAAAGCGAGATGGCAGATCTTACCGACGCGATTCTTAACGATAAAGACATCTCTTCCGTCGAGTCGATATCTAAGCATGCTGACTGGGTATCAGAGTGGAAAGACAACTATGACCTTTCTGATCCTGTATCGATCAATTCCGCCCTCCAAAAAGAGATCGGCAAAGCTTTTTCGGAAATACTCGAATGCGCAGGTGTATATAAGCGAGATGAAAAGGGAAAGAAAGCCTTCGACAGGTTTATTCACTCGCTCTGAAATACGCTGAATTCATAACCGATGATGTGGCTTTCGCCTCATCATAAAGAAGGATACTGTAGTCGCCTTCCTTGAAGTTCTCTTCCTGGGTAAACTTGACGCGGATCTCTGTCGGTGTCTCCTCAACTATGAAATCTGACACATAGATGTTCGTCAAGTCAGGCAGTATCCCCTGAGCGATCCTGTACTTGTAAGTCCAGTCGTAAGCCCGGCCTTCTTCCTTTATCTCCACCACCATCTCGAAAGTGTTGGTATAAACATATCCGTCTAATTCAGGATCCCAGTTGTCACCAACCATATAGATGTCGCCTGCAAAATCGAAAAGATCGATATAATTTATCTCGATGCCCTGATAATCGTAGATGGGAGTGAATTCATCAGCGTTAGTAAGAAGGATGTCATCGCCTTTCTTCCTGAACTCGAAAGTAACATCGACTGTAACAAGATCTTTCACCTGAGACAGATATTCACCAAATTCTTCATTGTCAAAGAATTCCGTTTTCTCATCGAAAACCTTGTTGTAATCCAGATACGAGAATTCCACGTCAACGCTGCACTTCTTGCCTGACGCAGAGACATCAAGGCTCTTCTCATCGATCTCATATTCGAGTGTCGAAGCGATCATGCTCTTTATGATGACTTCGTCCTTTCTGCTTGTCGCATCATTCGCGTAAGGAACCGATTCCTTAAGAGTATCAATACTTCCAGAACAGTTTTTCTCCAATCTGTTCATGTCGCGATCGACAAGTGCTTCCGCCACATCCTTTGCGGTATCGAGCACTTTATCTTCATCGATCCCGACCTTTTCCTTGACCTTCTTTACTGAATTGCATGAAGTCAGCTCAAGCACTATAAGTACCGCTGATACGATCTTTATCCCTTTTTTCATTATCCCTTATCCCTGTTTATCAATCATCAAATGAGATTATCGGTCCTACGGACGTGCTTAATATATAAACTTTCTTACCCGGAATGCAGTGCATCTGAGTGTATGAGTCACAGGTTATAGATACCTCTTTATCCAATTCAGGGAATCTGACTGTTACATGATCAGCCGAAGCAGGTACCGAATAGCCATAAACATCTTCTGTATAGTACTGATGAGTCTCCCTGTCGGCTACGACTCCTTCCTTTATATAATCCACGGATATCGGCACACTGAACATAAATTGAATGGCCCCCGCAGCTAAAAAAAAGAGTGCGAAAAGTGCAGGAAGAAGCGCAAGTATCATTATATTCTTATAGCTGATCGCAAACCAGACTGATCCTACTAAAAATGCAAGACCGATGATAAAGAATATGATCGACCTGAAAAAAACACTCCTTCGATTCGCCCTGTATCTCTTGATCTCTCTTTCGACTCTGGCCTTGTGTTCTTCTGTGATCGGATCGAATTTGATCTCGCCCAAAGAAACGAGCTTCGGATTCTCCTTCAACTTATAGCTGTAATTGTATCCCATATCTTAGCCCTCTCTTTCTTTTGCACCTAAATTATGACACATCCCCTTTTTTCTGTATATAAAAATAGACTCGTATAATTCCGAGTCTTTTCTATTTATGCCTTAGCTGTTGCACTCTTCTTTTTTCTGATAAGAGTGATAACGAATACTACGATCGTTACGAAGATGAAGCCTGCTGTGTAGTTTACGAATACATCTCTGTATGCTGAACTTGCAAGTTCTACTGTAAGTCCTCTGAGGAATACGTAGAGAAAAACGAGTAATACTGTTGGTACATAAACGACTGCAACCTTGAGCCAGAAGTTATTGATCTTAAGATATCTGATAAGTGCTTATGCGATAACTGCGATAAGTACCAGAGCTGCTCTGTCGAGTTCGTGCCAGTTTCCTGACGGATCTTCGAATGTGTTTCGTTTTTGTTCATGAGCAGACTATAGTCCATACTCGGAGGGCATTCAACGAATCATGTATCAAGTTGCATTTGGAACGTAAAAAGTGCTTAATTCCAGTGCTTCAGCTGTGACAAAAGTCCATCGTACAAGGAGCGTCTCTTGTCATCAGAAGCCTTTTCCGGGTTAGGCATATTTTCGAGCAAGAAATCAATAAGGCTATCCTTCGTCTTATAAACGAATTCTCCTCCCGTATAACACCACTGGCAGTAATCCTCATTAAATCTGCCGTCAGGTTCTTTACTGATCATTGAATCTTCAGTAAGCGGCATTCCGCAGCACTGACAAACGAGCTGTACCGGACTTCCGAGAAGCGTGTTGATCGACACATTATACTCCTTGGACAAGAGCAGGAGAGTATCAGTATTCGGCAGTGTCTCACCTGTCTCCCATCTGCTTACCGCCTGCCTTGTCACCATGACCTTCTCAGCAAGCTGATCCTGTGTAAGGCCGTTCTTCTCTCTTAGTTCTCTAAGTATATCTTTAGCTTCCATGTAATCTCGCCTCCTAAATCGTTCTTATACACAGAGTATAGCCCCTCCCATCATCTATTAAAAGCAACTTGCTGTTGCCAAACCCTCTTCCTCTCCGATCATTGCTTCCCATCACCCTTTTACAACCCTGTGTCATAAGCTGCCGTTAGCGATTTCTTTTTTATAACCCTTTGTCACAAACACATTTTGTCCTCAAAAATACAAAGATCTTAGGGTTAGAAAAACTTACAAAGATCGGAGCACACCATCTAAAAAGACACAGAATCCGTAGGATCTTCGCTCTTCCTTAAACCCTAGGGTTATAAAAACAAAAACTCGATTTCGGCATCAAAACTTAAGGTTGTAAATCCGTTCGAGACAAAGGTATAGCCGTCAGATCGGGGGAGGTTTCGTCGTAATTGTCGAAGATTGTTATTTTTGTCGATTTTTAAGACCGCTCAGGTTGCTACTATGAGAAAAAGGAGGTACTCATGGTAACTATCAACATCAGATTATCTGCAAGAAATATGTGCACACCGCTTACTGTAAACAGGCTTTTAAAGGCTGTCAGGAAGGACTTTGGAGACATAGAGCGATTTTGGCCGAGACTTATAAAGAACAAGAGTGACAACTACGGAAAGATCGTTGGGGTAAAGCTTGACCAAGAGAACCTTGATTTCCTTAGAAGCCTTAAGAAGTTGATCAAGAATAAGTATGGCCTTTTTGTTTCTTACTCGATGCTGGTGTGTACGCTTATGAAGATGTATAGAAATCCAGGTGAAAGGGTGATTATGAGCATGAACGTCAAAGGGTATCGTGCCCTTAGCTCAGATCTTGCAGAAAGACTTAAAGGTATTTCCTCCGAGATACTGAAAGTCTTGCCCGACTTGATCCTTATTCAGGAATTCAAGGCAGGAGAGCATGATAATGTCCTTAAATCCATTATGCATGATCTGGGAAGGTATTACGTTCCTATCTTCCCTGCCGGATACAGGAAAAATGATGATTATAACAACTGCGTTTGTATCATCCTTGCAGGCAAGAATATGAAGATCAATCGCTACGTGCGCCTAAAAGACGAATCGGCGGGCTTTAAACTCAGATACAATCTGATCGAGGCGGACGATCTTAATATCTTGAATGCCTGGATCCCGCAGATCTTCAATGCTCAACAGGACAGAATGGATATCGCTGAGAAGATGTGGAAAAACATTATAGATACAGCTAAATACTATTCGGATAAAACCAAGAAGTTCTGTTTCATAGGTGACCTGAATGCTTATATCGGAGGGCCTTTTGAGGACAAGATCTTAAGACTTAATACTCTTTTAAGGGACACAAAGACCGTGGATTCGATGACAAGGCCTACAGGACTTCAGAACATCTTGGATCATGTTTTTGTTAACAGGTTTTTTGATCAGACAGAGATGATCCGTACTTCTATCTACGATCCTTCGATCAAAGGAATGGACCTCTCGGATCATGATGCTCTGATCACATCGATAAAAGAAGTCTTTTAGCCAGTGGTATCATATCTACATGAGAGGTGCTTTATGGAACTTAAAAGACTTGAACATGAATTGACGGTATGCAAGGTTGCTTCGACCAAAGATCTGGATCTTTCGGCTGATTTCTATTTCATCGGAAAGACCGACGAAGAGATCTCGCTTGTTTGCATTACATCAGATACACCTGCGAATACTATCGAGAGAGATGAC
Source organism: Clostridiales bacterium (assembly GCA_017649745.1). The sequence goes on from JAGCGE010000311.1 coordinate 20,536, forward strand.
GGGTGGAAAGGATTTCGCATTCAGGGGATCTTAGATTTCTCGCTTATCGGAATCCTTTCAAAGATCTCAGGAATACTCGCAGATAACGATATCGGGATCTTCGCAGTATCAACATACAATACTGACTACATCCTTGTTAAAGCAGGCAATATCGAAAAAGCTATGAGTGTGCTTTCAGACGCAGGTTACGAAGTGATTTAAATCTCATCAAATGTTGCCGTGCAGTTCGTGATGTAGATCACGTCGCCTTCTTCGAGTTCGATAACAGATGGGATCGCCTCATAGTCATAATAATCATCAGAATGTCCGTCCTTGTATGCGGCATCAAGTCTGTACTTGGTGTTATCATCCTCGTCTGTAACATGGATGATGCCATAGTAGCCCGGCATGTCGACTTCATATGTGCCCGGTTCGATATCACAGTCCTTATCACCGATCACGAACTTCTCGCAGTGTTCGATTGTGTCTCCCGGAATGAATGTATAGTCGTGATCATCCTTGTCAGGAGTTTCATACTGATATGTCGTAAAGGTCGAGTGGAACTGCTTTCTGAACTCTTCTTCCAATTCCTCGTCGATCCCGGAGATATCATAATACTCTTCAGGAGTCGTGTCGGAATATTTGTCATCTCCGTTAGCCATAGAATGGATCCTGAACATGATCGATTCCAAGATCCTTTCATCGCTCCAGTAGTATTCGGAATTAAAACCGTTGTGATCGCTGAAGCCTGCATACCATACATCAGGATAATCACGATCGTAAAACTGAACGCTGTATCTGTTGCCTAGTTCGGCATAGGCGAATCGAAGCCAGTTCCTATACGTGATAATATGATCTTCGATGTCTTCGTAAGAACGGATCGTATCGATCGAGACTTTGAAATAGGTTCCGCCTTCCATTACAACAACATCATCAGGATCGATGTCAAAATCCTTGCCTTTCTTCTCGATCAGCTCCTGCATTTTGGTGTCGTTTGAATCGTTGTACTTTTTAATGTATTTGTTCACTGTCGAGCAGGAAGACACAAAAACACAAATGCTCAATATCGCTGCGATAGGCATTATTCCTCGTTTGATTTTTATCATATGTAATATCCCTTTCCCTATTCTCTATGATAGACAAAGATATTATGCCACTGTGTCAGGTAAAATTCTCTACACAAAATTTTTACATTTTTTTGAAAAGATGCATATTATAATAATCGTATGAGACTATGTGTATTTATCGGTGACATGTACAGGGATTTCGCCCTGTCAGTATTAAAGCAACTCGACTCATATGCCCTCGAAAAGGGGTATCACATTGACGTGTTCGGAACTTGTTCTGTTCCTACCACAAATCCCCTTCACGTTATTGGTTTCAGGAGCATTCTGTCGCTGCCTGATATCGATTCTTATGACGGTATCCTGGTCTGCTATGACACTTTGGTCCACGAGGGTATGGCTCGCGATCTCATCAAGGATATTACTCAGGATAAGAATGCGCCGCCGCTGGTCTGTATCAGATCAGGTATTCCGGGTGTTCATTGTGTCTTACCGGATAACAGGAAGCTGATGCATGATATTGCAGCTCATGTTATTTCCAAATGCCATTCAGCTGATATCGGATTTATCACCGGTAATCTTGAAATGCCTGACTCTTATGAGCGTTGGGACGGATTCAAAGATGCCATGAAGGAAGCGGGATACGAAGCTTCAGATTCGCTTACTTTCCACGGCAACTACTGGATAACACAAGCTGTCGAGACGGCTGATTTCTTCACAAAACCTGACGGAACGCTTCCTGAAGCTATAATCTGCTCGAATGATTATGAGGCGATCGCGCTTTGCAACGAGCTTACCAAGAGAGGATTCTCGATTCCTGGAGACACCATGGTAAGCGGAGTTGATAACACTTTCGAAGGCATGAATCACATTCCGTCTCTTACGACTATCGAGATAGCTAAATCTGACTTTGTCGATGCTGCTATCGATGCGGTCAAGGCAATGCGTGAAGGGAAAGATATCGACATCAATATCCCTGTTCCTGCGCAGGTGATCTTACGCGAGAGCACAGGCGATTCCACGGAGCAGAGGGACGTTTATAAGACGCTTTGTAAGCTCACGGCAGACTCTTCGGCTTCAATGGACGACATGAGAGAATTTGTCGTATTGAATGCGCTTTTCGATGGTGCCCTTACTATGGATGCCGTTATCCAGACAGCGCTCGAGCAGTTTAAGGAGATGCCGCCGATCAGATCTTGCTTCATCTGCAGATATCGAGAGAATGATCATGAGCTTGTCGGACATTTTAAGGACAGAGGAGAATGCGTTGTTGAGAATGTTCCGTTCCCTGTCGACAGGATCCTTCCTGAGAAACTGAACTGCGACGGTGCAGGAATGTATGTCGGCTTCTCACTGACGTATAAGAATGAGGTCTACGGATATGTCCTGATGGAGTTCGATACAGAGGATTATCACTTTATCAATTTCAAGACGGAATATCTCCTCACGATCGTCGGTCATAGCATCAAGAAACTGGAGCTTTACGAGAAGCTTTTCGGTATATCGGATGTCATCAGTCTTTACAGCAAAGACCCTATGACAGGTATGTTCAACAGGAGAGGTTTCGAAAAGAATATTTCCGAGAAATTCGACAAGGAAGGAAAGCCGATCCATAACCTGATGATCGTCTCGCTTGATATGGACGAGCTTAAGTTGATCAATGATAATTATGGTCATCTTGCGGGCGACAAGGCGATAAAAGATCTTGCCGACTGCATTTCCGCGGCGCTTAAGAGCAATGAGTTCGCTGCCAGGATGGGAGGAGATGAATTCACCGCCATCATCGATACGACCGATACAAAAAGAACCGGACAGTTTATCCGTGCTGTCAGAGATAACCTTAAAGAGAAGAATCAATCGGGTGAGAATCCGTTTGAGCTCAGCACCAGTATCGGAACGTGTGAGATAACGGAATGGAGTCTACTTATGGACAGCCTTAACAAGGCAGACAGAGCCATGTATCTGGAGAAAAGATCCAAGAGAAAGAACCGCTAATATATTATTATTTTACGGAATTTTTCGCTGTTGACAGATGTCAGGACGAGGAGTACACTCGAGCATAACAACGAAGAAAGGAGTTCATATCGTGAACCGTTTGTCATTCACAACACATACAACAACGACTACTAAGCACACAGAGCTTGGTACATTTGTATTGTGTTAAAACGGATCGCAGATAAGAACTTAATTCAAACAGAAATTTCGACCACTTATCTTTTCCGGATAAGTGGTTTTTTTATTCGGGAAAGAAGCGGCAAAGGAGGACAAAATGGACTTACATGATTACAAAGACGTAGCGGAAAATTACGACCTGTATCTTCAGTCAATGTACCGCGTCGTCGACAAGCATGAGAACTTTCAGGAATTCTATCTTGATCTTGCTCGAAAATACGGCCAGGGCGGTGTTGTAGACATCGCATGCGGTACGGGAGCAGTGCTTCTTTATCTCGCAGAAAACGGCATTGAGATCGATGGTTCCGACATCTCAGAGGAGATGTGCAAAGTAGCAGCAAGAAAGGCTGAAGACAAAGACCTTGATATCAAGATCTACCCTTCTGATATGACGAAGTTTAGTTCCGGACGAAAGTATTCACTGGCGATAATCGCGCGAAGCGGATTCATGCATCTGCCTTCTCAGGATCTTCAGATCAAGGCTCTTAAAAATATCCGCGAGCAGCTTTTGCCAAACGGCATCCTGACGTTCAACACGTTTGATCCGTGGCCGCCGATCCAGGCAGCACAGATGAATGTCGGACCTGAGGATTTCCAATTTGATTGCGAGTATATTAACAACAAAGGCAACAAAGAAAAGATCTATAATGCGATCTCCTACGACCCGTATTCACAGCAGATGTCAGGTCAGTGGAAATTCGTCGAGTATAACGACAAGGACGAAGTGATATCAGAGAGATTAAGACCTCTCATGATGAGGCAGATGTACCGTTCAGAGGTCCGCCTTTTGGCTGAACTTTGCGGCTTTGAGATCATCGATATCTACCGTGGATATAACGGCGACAAAGAAGATATGAACGACATAAGTTCAGCTCGAAAATTCAACAGCAACATCATTTGGATCATGAGAAGAAAAGACTGAGGTATACAAAAATGGAAGACATAAGACCGATGAGAATTGAAGATATCCCTGAGTGCGTGAAAGTAATAAGATCCGCGTTCAAAACAGTTGCTGACGACTTGGGTTTTACAGAAGAAAATGCACCGCGATTTACAGCCTTTGCAACTGATGACAGGAGACTTTACTATCAGTTCGTGGAAGAGCATCGTCCGATGTATGTTTTCGAAAAAGACGGCAAGATCATAGGCTACTACTCACTGGCAATCCTAAATGACGACGAGATCGAGCTTAACAACCTCGCGGTACTGCCAGACCAAAGACACAACGGGATAGGCAAAAAACTGTTGGAGGATTGTTTTTCGAGAGCACAAAAAAGAGGTGCCAAAAAGGTCAAGATTGGCATCGTGGAAGAGAACAAAATACTGCGCAAATGGTACGAGAGTTTCGGCTTCGTGCACACGGATTCCGTGAAGTACGATTTCTTTCCGTTCACTTGCGGATATATGGAGAAAGAGGTGTAAAAAATGAGATTGGTTTTTCCA
>JAGCGE010000312.1 GCA_017649745.1 Clostridiales bacterium
TCTCGCGATCACTATCGCAGATATCAAGACAAGAATGAGCGTTATCGAAGGTGATGTTGCTTATTCATATGTAACGATCACTATCCATAAGGTCAACGAAATTGAAGAAGAGCCTGAACCGGAGCCGGAGCCGGAGATCGACAACAGCTTCAGTGCAAGACTTAAGAGAACAGCCAAATCCTCATGGGAGTCCTGTCTCGGATTCCTTCAGGGTATCGTCCTCTTCCTCGTAAGGATCTGGTGGGTACTTGTTATATTTGGCATTATCTTTATCGTTTGTGTTATCATCGTAAAGACTTCTGCAAGAAAAACCAGAAGGAGATACGAGAAAGAGCGTTTGGAAAGAGAGAAAGCCAAGGCTCTTGAAGAAAAGGCGGTAAAAGAGAAAGATGAAAAGAAGTAAGATCATTATCCCGGTCCTTATAATGTCACTTATACTGGCATCCTGTTCGGGAAAAGATCCTTCAACAAGCGACACGACTCTCAGCAGTACTGTTGTTTCTCAGACAAGCGTTGCTTCTTCGGAAACTACAAATAACGAGCCATCTACATCAACCGAAGCGACAACTAAGGTTTCGGAAACAACAGAGACTACTGAGACAAGTGAAGTTATCGAAACACTTGAAGACAATACTAAATATTCTAAGGATATGCTCTATGTAGCTGTCAACAAGGATATGACAGACAAGAAGATGGAGGAATTAGCAGAAAAATATTCCTTCAAGATCATTGAATTTGATGATGAATATGACGAATATCATATTGTCTTTAAGGAAGGCCTAACTTATGATGAACTTGTAGACATGGCAACGAAACTTGAAGAAGAAGACGGGATCGATTGCTGTGACATAAGATACGTTGATGAAATAACAACCGAAGGCTAGCCCTTCTTAACCCCCTTTAGGCGGTCGCCGTGTCCCCCCACGGTGACCGTATTTATTATCAAGCAAATTTTATATATCGAAAACGTTTTCGATAAGAAATAATATCTATTTTCTTCTTTGAAATATTAACATCTGATATTATAATGACTTGGTACTTATTGTCATAAGTAAAGTTTCATGCATGAAAGGAGATCAATATGCAACACATTGACATTAAAGAAGTTTTTGAGAATCAGGAGCTGCTTAATAATAATGTGACAGTATGCGGTTGGGTTAGAACAGCAAGAGATTCTAAGAATGTTGCATTTATCGAATTAAATGATGGAACAAGCTTGAAACACCTACAGATCGTAATTGAAAAAGATTCCGGCATCGAGCTCGAGCAGTGCCTCAAGCTCGGAACTGCCCTTAAGGTTGAAGGCAAGCTTGTTCCTTCAGCCAATAATATCGTTGAGATAAATGCATCATCCATCGAGGTACTCGGTATCGCTCCTGCGGATTATCCGCTCCAGAAGAAGAGACATACTCTCGAATTCATGAGGACAATGCCACACCTCCGTCTTCGTACAAATACTTTCAACGCAGTATTCCGTGTACGTTCTGTTATGGCAGCATCTATCCACGAGTTCTTCCAGAGCAAGAACTTCGTATACGTTAACCCACCGCTCATCACAGGCAGTGACTGTGAAGGCGCTGGCGAGATGTTCCAGGTAACTACTATCGGCTACCAGAACGGCAAGTACGAGAGCGCTGAAGATTATTACGCAGATGACTTTTTCGGAAAGAAAGCAGGCCTTTCTGTTTCCGCACAGCTCGAGGGTGAGACAGCAGCTCTTGCTATGGGTAAGATCTACACATTCGGACCTTCCTTCAGAGCTGAGAACAGTAACACTCCTAAGCACCTTGCTGAGTTCTGGCACGTAGAGCCTGAGGTTGCTTTTGCTGAGCTTCCTGATGTAATCGCTCTTGCTGAAGAGATGGTTAAGTTCGTTATCGGTCGTGTTCTCGAGAAGTGCCCTAAGGAAATGGAGTTCTTCGACAAGTTCATGGAGAACGGTCTTATCGAGCGTCTTACTAAGCTCATCAACGATGATTTCGGAACAATCACATATACAGAGGCTATCGAGCTTCTGAAGAAGGCTGATGTAGACTTCCAGTACCCTGTTGAGTGGGGTTGCGACCTCCAGACAGAACATGAGCGCTATATCTCAGAGAAGATCTTCAACAAGGCTGTATTCGTAACTAACTATCCTAAGGAGATCAAGTCCTTCTACATGAAGCAGAATCCAGACGGAAAGACAGTTGCGGCTGTTGACCTTCTCGTTCCGGGTGTCGGCGAGATCATCGGTGGTTCTGAGCGTGAAGCTGACTACGACAAGCTCCTCGAAGCTATGAAGGTCAGAAACATGCCTCTCGAGCCATATGCTGACTATCTCGACCTCCGTAAGTTCGGTTCCGCTCCACACGGCGGGTTCGGTCTCGGATTCGAACGTCTCATCATGTACGTAACAGGAATGGCTAACATCAGAGATGTTGTGCTCTACCCTAGAACAGTTAACAACATCCGATAATCTACGAGGTAAATAATATGTCCAGATCAGTAAACATTCCGGAGGGTTACAAGTCACATCTTTCCCTTCGTGAAACACAACATGCTATTAAGCAGATCAAAGATACATTTCAACAGTCACTGTCCTTCGCACTTACACTCGACCGTGTTACAGCACCGTTGATCGTTCCTAAGGACAGCGGTATCAACGATGATCTTAACGGCGTTGAGCGTAAGGTTGAATTCTCCATCAAGGAGATCGAGACAAACGCTGAGGTAGTTCAGTCACTCGCTAAGTGGAAGCGTATGGCTCTCTACCGTTACGGTTATAAGCCGGGCGAAGGTATCTACACAGATATGAACGCTATCCGTCGTGATGACAACGTTGATAACATCCACTCCATCTTCGTAGATCAGTGGGATTGGGAGAAGGTCATCACAGCTGAAGACCGTAACATCGAGTTCCTTAAGGATACTGTAAGAAGCATCGTTAAGGCTATCGTTTATACAAAGCGTCAGGTAACACTTCGTTACCCACAGATCAAGAATCCTATCAACGAGGATGTATTCTTCATCACTACTCAGGAACTTCTTGATAAGTACCCTGATCTTGATACAAAGGCTCGTGAGGACGCTATCGTTAAAGAGCACGGCACAGTATTCATCATGGGTATCGGTGCTCCTCTTTCAAATGGTGAGCCACACGACGGCAGAGCTCCTGACTACGATGACTGGGCTTTGAACGGCGACCTCATGATCTGGAACGAAGTTCTCGGACACGCTCTCGAGGTATCCTCCATGGGTATCCGCGTTGACTCCAAGTCCCTCGCTTCCCAGCTCAAGGCAGCTAATGCTGAAGACAGAATGAAGTTCGAATTCCATAAGCTCATCTCTGAAGGCACAATGCCTCTCACGATCGGCGGCGGTATCGGCCAGTCACGTCTCTGCATGCTCCTTCTCGAAAAAGCACACATCGGCGAAGTTCAGGCTTCAGTATGGACAGAAGACATGTACAAGGAGTTTGAGGCTAAGGGCATCACACTTCTCTGATAGTCAAAAAAACATCAATATAAGAACCGATTTCCCTTCAAAAAGAGATATCGGTTCTTTTTTATTATATAAAATAGTTTGACTTTTTGTTCTATGGTCACTATACTACAAGAATCTCCTGCTATTTTATGAGTTTGTGTGGTTGGAGATAGGGGGATTATGAAAGGAGAAAGCCAAGCGGCTTTCGCCGCTTTTTTTATTTTCTTTTCATTTGGTTCCCGTCAATCCAGATTAAAAGTTAGTATTTTAGGGAGACGTTCTTATGAAAGGAAGATTATTGAGAATCCTGTCTGCCGTTGTTATTGCACCTATTCTCGCAACATCCGTGTTCTTTGCTAAGGATGTAAAGGCTGCTACAAAGACATACAATGGCACGATAAAGGAATACACTTACACGCCTACACTTGATACCGGAAAGTTCTTCGAACCTTCAGCTGACGGCAAGTATCCGCTTATGATCTATTTCCATGGTGCA
>JAGCGE010000313.1 GCA_017649745.1 Clostridiales bacterium
CGCTCCCCAACGTTATCTTAGAGCCCCAGCCCACAGGCGATGAGCCTTCAACTTCTGAAAGTTCCAGCCAGGTTTCGGATCTCTATAAGGAAGCGCGCGAGTCTTATCTTTACCTCCTCGGCACTAAGGAAGCTGCTATCAGGAAGGCCGAAAAGATCTACGGCAAGAGCTTCTGCAATTACGTCGATCTGAACGGAGACAGCGTTCCTGAACTTCTTTTCGTAAGCGCCGATAAACCCGATGACGATAACAGCTCCGCATCGCTCCATATCTATGAATATAACGAGTATGCAGGAGAGCCAATCGAAGTCATCACGATCAATGAGATCGCTTATACGGCAGAGGGTGGAAGCTTCTTTATCTTCACAACTGCAAGCAATCTCGTAATCACAACTCACAGCGGCGAATCTTCTAACCACCATGTAGTTACATATGTTTACGACCTGCACCTCGCACTTTCCGATTCATATCAGAGAGATGAGCACTATAGCTACGATCCTAATACGGACAAGGAAACCACAACCTACGATTATTACCAGGCAACAAAGACAGGAACAGTTTCCTGCGATGAGTCGATCTATAAGAATGCCATCCAGAAGCTCGTTGATAAGGTCGTTCTGGTAGTAGGTTACGATTACCTTCCTGTTAAGGATTCACTTGAGTATGCAATCAACAATGCAATAAAGCTGCCTTTCGTAAGTTATGACGATATCATTGCGGAAATCAAAGCTGAAGGTTAACAGGCTTTGTTGAAAACGATATTAGGTTTAAAATGTGGCTGTCGGAGATATCCGGCGGCCACTTTTTTCGCAAGGGACAAATGGAGGGGAATCGTATGATAAAGCGCGCGATCGCTACGATCTTAACTGCTGCTGTGGTTTTGGGCATTTCAGGCTGTAATACGGATAATACCGAACCTACCGCTTCTTTGTATTCGAAAGTTACCGAGAGCACGATCACTTTGACAGAGGACGGCAATAAGGCCGTTAACTGCTACAAGGAACTTTTGAAGCTCAACCGCGACGTCATCCAGCCTGTCGAAAAGAATTTCGACACCGCAACATGCGGTCTTTATGACATAAATTCAGATTCGATCCCCGAATTCTTCTTTTTCGCTGCCACGGACGCAACGGCATATTCGGCAACGCTCTATGTTTTCACCTACGATAAGACCAGCGATACCGCCATTAAAAAGATCGAGATCCCCAACATCATGTATCTGTCAGGCGGAGGCGGCGAATATGCTGTATTCACGTCACCTGTCGCGCTCCTCATCACCCGCACGAGCGGCGAGGGCGAGTCTGTTACAGAGACAATCGTCTATGACATGAACCTCAATAAGAACGGCAGTTATAAGATGATACAGAGCCACGATTCCTCTACCGAGAGGATCGTAAACAAATATTATGCAAACGGCGCTCTGGCAGATCAGACAGCCTATGACCAGCTCGTTACTGTTCACCTTGAACAAGCAACAATGGTGCTTGCGAGCAATATTAAGGCGAAGTCCGAAGAGGAGAATTCACCCCTGCTGTCGAAGCCGCAATATAATATGATGAAGTACGAAAATATGCTCTCTTACATAATCAAGATAGCTAAATAAAAGGAGTAAGAATAAATGAAAATGTTCAGGAAAACAGTTTCTTTGATCTTAGCCGGATGTGTCGTGTTCGGAATTGCCGGATGTGATCTTTCCGGCTCCAAGCAGGAGAAGAGCAATGTCGACGGCGTGATCACGGATTACGGCAAAGCGCTCTAGAAACTGGATGAAGAAAAGATCTTAGGCATGACGACCTGGGATGAAAGCGACAGTGAGTATTCAGATTTCAAGGATTGCTTCACCTTCGATGCTAATGCCGAATATATCTGGGATGTTTATACGGCAACGGCAGGAACGATCGAATTGAATTATAAGGACACCTCTATCAAGGTAAAAGGCGACAAGGCTTCAGTGGACGTTACTTACCTTATCGTGGACTGGAAGACACTTTATAAAGAGCAGTATTTTAGTGCCGACGATCTTGTCAAAGCGATCAAAGACAGCATGAACGTTATTACAACTGAGGGCTCACTCGAATTTACAAAGGACGGTAATAACTGGAAGATCTCCAAGATCACGAAGCTCGATGAATTAATGGAATTCGGAAAGACATGGCCTAACCTTGAGTCCAAGCAGTGGCCCACAATGCCGACTGATGATACTGAACCTACGGATGAGCCGACATTCCCTACAGGAACGCAGTATGCTGACAGCTATCAGAAGGCTATCGCCGCATATCTCAAGGTCCTCGATGACAACAGGGCTGCAATAACAGCTGTTCAGGAAACTTACAGGATCGATCCGGTAGGCATCTACGATATCGACGGCAACGGTATTCCGGATCTTTACTTCCTCGCAACCAAAGGTGACAGCCCTGTCATGAACAGCAGTCTTTTCATCTATTCCTACAACGAGAATGCAGGCGAGGCCCTGAAGCAGATCGAGGTTCCTGACATCATTTACATGGCAGGTTCCGGCGGACTTTTCCAGATGTATGCAACATCAAACAGGCTCATCATCACACATGCCGGCGGCGAAGATGCTGACTTTAAGTACTGGACTGAGATCTACAATTTCCAGTGGGATCTTATAGCTTCCTACAGACGTAATTGCCTGTACGATTACAATGCTCCCGAAGATAAGGCATCGACCATAAAGTATTACGAAGAAGATGTTGAGATAACTGAAGAGCAGTACAACAAGGTTTTCAAAGAAGACGCGAATAATACGGTTATAGTTCTTGCTAAGAATTACACACCTTCATCCGGTGATGTGGAGTATCCGCTCGTAAGCAAACCGTCTTTCACGATGCTCGCTTATGAGAATGCTTATACATACTTAGAATCTCTCAAAAATTGAGGTTGTTAAATTGCGCCAGACTGGGGTGTTTTTCACTCCGGAACTGAGGCGCTTTTATTGCTCCAGAACTGAGGTACTTTACGGCAGAGCCTTTTAGCTGATAAAATAAATATTATATCTGCGAAGCCGGAGGGCAAAATTATGGATGCATTATTGTTTGCTAAGGCAGCTAGAGAAGAGAAGGACGCGATGCTCGAGAACTATCTGAGCAGCACCGATTCCATGGCCGGTGAACAGATAGCTAAACTCAAGGCGGCAGGCGCCAGCGATGAACTCATCAGAGAGGTCTTCGATTCCGTCCTGACCGATTGCTTCTATAACATTCTCCTTGGAATTGACGGCCAGATGCCAATCGGATCTTTGGGTGAGAGAAGTTACAGATTGCTTGCTCCGGACAGCACTGTAATCGCAAATGCTTCCGGAACACTTGCTGAAGCTGCTTACGAAGCTTTCTACGGTGAAGGCGAAGAAACGGCTGAAGGCTGACAGTTAAAATCAGTTAAATTCTGAAAAGGTTGTCTCCGCGTGAGGCAACCTTTTAGTTTGTTCCAGTGTAAATTCAGTGCAGTTTTGGGTTGTTTAACTTTTTGTCACCGTTTTTCGATTTTGGTTGTACAAAAAGATAAAATGAGCCCCGATTTCAACTTTTAGTCGCTGATTTTCTGTTTTCCGTGATACAAAATGTGAAACAACTTCAGCAGTCGATGGTTGGGTGAAGGGTGTTCGTGCAACATGACGTGAAAACCCTGGGTTGCTCGTTTTGTAGACGGATTTTCATTTTTCGTCAACAAAATGTGCATTTTTATGGATTTTCGATACAAAAACGAGAA
>JAGCGE010000314.1 GCA_017649745.1 Clostridiales bacterium
GATAAGCTCATGAAGGCTGACGCGAAGATGTGTAAGGATCTCGGAATGGAAAGCATCATGAATCTTGAAGTGAGAACGGATATGCTCGACACGACGAGAAACAGTATTATGTTTGTCCAGTATAGTACGATGATGGGAGCAGATTTTAAGACTCTTATCTGGGACTATGAACCGCTTTCCGAGGTAAGAGATCAGGCAGAGAATATCTCTTCGGTCTTTTTCGAGAATGAGGATTCTGAGCAAAGAGGACTTGATACGGCATACATGGTCTACGATATGTTCCTTAATACAAATCAGGATGTATTGGAAAGTGCGCTTCCGCACGAATATGTGGTGATCTTTGACGAAGCGGAAATGAAGGAGAATTTCACGGGTTTTGATGTTATCGATTACCTCAAGTCGATAGGATATGACGAGGATCATCTGGACAGGTTCATGGTGCTTGACGAGGGACAGTTCAGATATCTGGGAAAAGTTCTTACGGATGACAGGCTAAGCGAAGTCAAGAACTACGAATTATACAGGCTGATCGGGAAGTACGGCGCATTTATCACTCCTTCTTATGATGACTTAAAAGATCAGATCAATTACAAGGATCTCGATACGCAGGCGAAGGACGCGATCTTAAATGACATGACGGATATCGTGGATCCGCTGTATGTCGAGAACTGCTACGACGAGGAGACAGATGAGTACATAAGATCGATGTGTGACGACATCAAGGAAGGCTATAGAGATCTCATTACGAATGCCGACTGGCTCACAAAAGAGACCAGGGATGGCCTTCTTACTAAGCTCGATAATATCGTCTATGTAACGGGAACTGATCTTAAGAGATGTGACCCGAATGAATATAAGGATCTGTGCGGAAAAGATTATTACGAGATGATCAGAAATTACCTCGTAAAAAAGAACGGGGAAGATGTTGATAAGCTTAAGGAAAAACCGGATAACACTGTGCCGGGAATGCCTATGGCAATGCTCAACGCCTGCTATGATCCGAACAAGAATAACATAACGATCAGTACGGCGATATTAATTGCTCCTTTCCTTGACATGAACGCCGATTATTATACGAACCTCGGAGGCATCGGAATGGTGATCGCGCATGAGATGGGACATGCTTTTGACAGTAACTGCATCAAGTTCGATCCTAGCGGCAGGTTTGATCCTTCATGGATAAGTGAAAAGGATGTAGCCGCACTCGAAGAACGCAACCTGAAAGCGATCAGTTACTTTGAGAATAACTTCACGGTATTTGAGGTCTATCACGTTGACGGTGAGCAGACCTTAGGCGAGAATTACGCCGATCTCGGCGGAATGGAGTGTGTCGTATCTCTTACGAAGACCAAGGAAGACAGAGAAAAACTCTTCACGAATTACGCGGTGATCTGGTCTGTCAAAAAGACTTCCGACCACTTGTGGGATCAGATCGAGACTGACGAACACAGCCCTGAGATATTAAGAACAAATTCGATCCTGTCGACCATAGATGAGTTCTATGAGACATACGATATTCAGGAAGGCGACGGCATGTACATCGCGCCTGAAGACCGCATTTCCAGATGGCATTGATGAGGTGTGAAAATGAAGATAATACTTAAGAATTCGATCAAGAATATATTCAAAAAACCTCTGAGGACTCTCCTCATGACGTTTACTATCTTTCTTTGTGTCGTAGCAGGATTATTCTGCATCGACATCGGTCAGTGCCTGGACCTGCTCGTGGCCGAGATGTTCGGAAACATCGCCACTGCTGACTTTACGATCGAGTCGGAAAAGCCCGTCGTTTTTCCTGACGGGATGCCGGAACATAAGGACTTTACTCTCTATATCAACCAAGAGTATGTCTACACCGATATCGAGAGCGATCCGGCCTTTGTAAACAAGTCCGAATTCATCGTTTACGGCGCCGACATCAAGGCAGCGAACGAGATGAACTTCATCGACTTCGATTCGCTTGGTGAAGACGAGATCGCCATCAACTCGAGCATGGCAAAAAGGTACGGGTACAAGGAAGGTGACGTCATCACTTTGCACGACAGAGCCGACGGCGAGCACGAGTTCAAGGTCAAGGAAGTTATCACAACTTCCGCTACGAATCCTGTTCTCGCCGGCAAGGACTGCGCGATCATTAATCTTGATGCCGGCGACATGCTCTCATGCGGAGTTCGAGACAACATGATAATGTTCGTCAAGCTTAATGATGATGCCAATGTTGAAGACACGGTAAAACTTCTCGAGAAAGAACTTCCGAGAGCTTCGGTCTCATCCCTCGCACTCAGCAAGGAAGACACAAAATCCTTAAACGATATCAAGATGTTCCTTTATATCATCTTCGCGGTGTCGTTCCTCCTGGTGATCTTCGTCACCATCTCGATAAGCGAACGCATCGTCAGCGAGCGCATGTCCTTCATCGGCACCTTAAGAAGCCTCGGAATGAGTTCCGACCGTACATGCAGCATCCTTCTTCTCGAAAACATCCTCTACGCCCTCCTCGGTGCGATCCCGGGAATCCTTTTCTATCTCTCGATCAGAGGAAGTCTTCTCTCGAGCATGCTTCGTATCGAAAACAATGAAGGCGTGTCCATCAAGATCGACGCAGGACCGATATCTGTCCCGCTGGTCATAGGCGTATTTGTCGGAGCACTTTTGGTTGAGTGTCTGATCCCGTTAAGAGCAGTTATGAAGGCACTGAAAACTTCCATCCGCGATATCATTTTCGATAACAGGGATACGGAATATAAAAGCAGCAAAAAACTTACCATCGCAGGCCTTGTCTTACTCGCAGCAGCGATCATTACGGGGATCTTCTCTAACCACCTTGTAACGGCACTTATCTGCATCATTTCTGCGGTATCATCGGCGGCACTTTTGTTCCCGGTTGTATTGATCAAGATCTGTGACGGACTTAAGGTATTTTTCGATAAGATCGGAAGACAAAGATGGGCCCTGGCGGCAGTCGAAGCCAAGTCCCGCAAAAGCTCGGTCGGAAGCGGTGTTATGTGCATCACTGCAGCAGCTCTTTGCATGATCATCTACGCAGCAGGAATGGCGGAACTTAATTCGATCATGTACAAAGATTATGCATATGATGTCAGGCTAAACTGCAGCGGCAGATCCGCGATCTATTCCTTCATCGATCACATCGACGGCGTTACGCAGACCGAGAAAGTCTATGACAAAACGGTCATGGCGATCTTAGATGACGACAAGGATGCGAAGAGCACAGAGATCATCGGAATGCCTGAGGGCGGATTTAAGCTCTACGGCGACCTGAAGGGACTTCCTTCACAGCTCGAAGAAGGCACGGTATACATTACAAAAAGACTCGGCGGGATCGAGAAGATCAAGGCCGGAGACACCATAAGATTAACTATCGATCCGGAAGGTGTGATCCCGTTCGAGCGGGAGTATAAGGTAGCGGGTTTTTTCGAAGATGCGAGCCAGACTGTATACGGCAGAGCGATCGTGATCCCTGAGAAAGATTTTATTAGCATGTTCCATGATGTTCCTGGAAGCATCCTCGTCAAATGCGATGATCCCGACAAGACTTCTCAGATCATCAAGACGTACGGCAAGAACGCCGAAGGAAACTGCTATACGGCAGCAGAACTTCAGGAGAGATCATCAGGCGAATCTTCAGGCTTTATCCTGATCATCACGGTCATCATCATCATGGGTATCAGCATGACATTGATCGGAGTTATCAGCAACCAGATCATCGGATTCGAGGGACGCAAAAAAGAATGCGCAGTCATGCTCTCGACGGCGATGAACAAGAGAACGTTATCCGGCATCCTTCTTCGCGAATCTTTCATAGTATCGATCGTCGCGGGAACACTCGGAACCGTTCTTGGCATCGGCCTTGTTGCAGCATTCAAGAACGCTCTCGAGCATACCGAGTCCCTCTTCATGAACATGGAGACCGATCCGAAGCTATGCCTGATCTTTTGCATCATTCTTGTGATCGTTTACACATTCACTGTTCTGTTCCCGATAAGAAATCTTCGCAGGATGAAGATAGCAGAACAGATCAAATACGAATAATCAATCGGAGGAAATCATCATGAACACTATCATTGAAGTCAATAACGTAAAGAAATCATTCGGAACAAAGACAAACTACAATCAGGTCTTAAACGATGCCTGCATGTTCGTAGGAGAGGGAGAGTACGTCTCCCTCATGGGAGCATCGGGATCCGGCAAGTCAACGCTCCTTTACCTGATCGGAGGTCTCGACAGAAACTTCGACGGCAAGATCAAACTCTGCGGCAAGGAGATAGATCAGATGAAAGACAGAGAACTTTCTGACCTGCGTCTTCGTAACATCGGTTTCGTGTTCCAGTTCTATAACCTCGTCATGAACCTCAATGTTGAAGACAATATCCTCCTTCCGCACACCATTAACGGCAAGTCCAGATCGGAACTAAAAGATGATCTCGACAGGATCCTTAAGATCACGGGCCTTACTGAGAAACGTAAGGCAATGCCTTCGACCTTGTCCGGCGGACAGCAGCAGCGCGTCGCCATCGCTCGCGCAGTTCTCGGCAATCCTAAGATCCTTCTGGCTGACGAGCCGACAGGAAACCTCGACTCCAAATCCGGCAAGGAGATAATGGAACTCTTCAAAAAGCTCAACCGTGAGAACGGACTTACCATCCTTCAGGTCACACACTCCGAAGAATGTGCTTCATACGGCACCCGAACAGTGCGTCTCGAGAATGGAAAGACCGTCGGATAAGTGGTAGTATTTTAAGTGAATTGTTATGCAGGAGGGAACAACTTTGCGAATCGCAGTTGTTGACGATGAGATAGTTTTCAGACAGCAGATCGTCTGTATCATCAATAACCTTTACGGCAAAGACCAGGTCAGTTGCTTTCTTTATTCAGACGGAAAGGAACTTCTCGGCTCGCTCGGAAAAGGCATTGAACCGGACGCGATCTTTCTCGATATCGAGATGAAGGAACTGGACGGAATGTCCACCGCCAAGCTCATCCGCGAGAAGTACAAAGATATTCCGATCGTATTTCTTACGAGCCATACCGAAATGGCCATGGAAGGATACGAAGTGGAAGCCTTCAGATTCCTCGGAAAACCCATAGACGAGACCAAGCTCCGGGAGACTTTATCCGACCTCGAGCGCAAGCTCAAAGTCGACGAGAAAGTAGTCCTTCACAAAGACGGCGAAGATCTGATATTCCCGGTCTCGACTCTCATCTATATCGAGGCATCTAATAACAGCGTAAGGTATGTTTTCAAAAACGATTCCGTCGAAGTAAGGCAGAAGTTTTCGAGAGCATGCAGCGATATAGAAATGCTGTCCGCGGATTTTGTTAAGATCCACAGATCTTATTATGTCAACTTAGGTCACATCCTTAAGCTGAATTCTTCGGAAGTAATCACTTCCACGGGCGAATCCTTGCCTGTCGCACGGGGTTCCGGTGCTGAAGTCAAACAGCGGCTTTTCGAGTATGTAAGGAGAACCGGAAGATGACGGGATTTGTAACAGCCCTGATCCGATATGTGCCGAACCTTGTCGGAATGAACCTTATACTTCTGTTCTTCATCGACGGCGTGTTGAAATACCGCTTCAAGAACAGAAAAAGGATCTGCATCATCGTTGTCGTGCTGAGCATTCTTTTCGGGCTCGTCATTTCCTTGAACGCTGTTGATCCGTTTCCCGGAGAATACCGCCTGGAAGTAGCGGTGGCAACGGTCGATAGTGCTGAAGATATTGATGTAAACGAGGAAGATTTTGCCGCGGTAACTCAAGCATTGTTATCGCTTATCCTGATCGTGTTCATAACAATCGAGATACGCGATAAGGTTCTGCGTAAACTCGCGGTAGCAATTTTCTCTACCTCGATCCTGTCGGAGTTTACGATGCTGTTTTCACTTTTGCACTCAACGGTATTAGGCTTTTTCAAAAACAGTGAGATGAACGCGTTCCTCTTCATAGGATCAATGTATCTGTTCATGTTCCTGGAATTCCTGCTCCTCTACTATATCGCCAATCTCCGAACCAAATACGACAACACGCCGATGCCCATAAGGATCCTCTTTGTGGCCTTCGTCTTCTTCGGCCTTTTTGTCTCAGTGTTCACGGGCCTTCTGAGCGGCGAATCAAACACCAACATCCGCCGTGTCATAACCATCATCTCGCTTCTCATGGTACTCGCGGGCACCTTGATCTTCTTCTACATTCGCGCCGCCCGAAAAGAGCGCTCCAAGCTCCTTGACGTCAACTCCGCCAACGAGCAGCTCATTACCGCCCAGACCGAGTACTTTGAAGCATCCGCCCGCGCCGACAAAGAGATCCGTGCCATCCGTCACGATATGAAGAACAACATCCAGGTCCTCTCGCTCCTTCTCGAAAACAATGAGTACGACAAAATGCGCGACTACCTCGACGAACTCGGCGAGAATCTCCAGAGCACCGACGTCAGCGCCCACACCGGCAACACCATCGCCGACGCCATCATCGCCGAGAAAAAGCAGAAAGCTTCCGCCCTCGGCCTTGCCCTTAACGCCTCGGGCCAGATCAAAGGCGTCGAGATCTCCTCGGTCGACATGTGCAAGATGCTCGCCAACATCCTCGACAACGCCATCGAGGCCGCATCCGCCCCGTCCCTCTCGGAACTATCATCCGACATCAAGACGATCACTCTCGATTTTCGCTCCACCGGAAATTTCTTCATGATGATCGCCACCAACCCGTGTGTGACCTGCCCGGAAATAAAGGACGGTCAGATCAAGACCACAAAGAAGGAAAAAGAAAACCACGGTTTCGGCATCAAGAACATCTCCTCCGCGGCAGCAAACTACGGCGGTGAAGTTTCCTTAAACTGTGAGCCTGCCCCATACGGCGGCACCTTCACCATCGAGGTCATGATCCCGATAAACTGATGATCCAACCCTACCAGGGCACCTCTTCCGAGGTGCTTTTTTACGAGGTTTTCAACTTTTCCAACATAAGGTTGGAATTCCAAAATCCGAAAAAAACAAATCCAACTCAAGGTTGGAAAAATGAAAAAGGGCAATTCAGAAAATCCAACCCCGGGTTGTTTTTTCCTCCAAAACACAAGTTTTTGAGATCATTCCGAAAGCTGACGGACCCTTTTTCGAGAATAAATGCAACCTAAGGTCGGAAAAATAAAATTAGATTATACGAAATCCAACCTAGGGTTGGAAAAGTCTGTGATAGAATATTGCGAAAAGGGTTGGATTTTTCATGGATATCAATTTTGCACAGGAAAAAGATCTGGAGACGGTCAGCATGATCACCCGGACTACGATAAAGGAGATCTATCCGAAGTATTACCCGGCAGGAGCGGTGGATTTCTTCTGCAAATACCATTCTGAGGATAAGATCAAGGCTGCCATACAGAAGGGGAGAGTCTTTCTTCTTGAAGATGAGGGGCAGAAGGTTGGAACAGTTTCCATTAAGGATAATCACATATACCGTCTTTTTGTTCTTCCCGAGTATCAGGGAAAAGGATACGGAAGAGCACTGATGGACTTTGCTGAGGAAAAGGTCTTTGAGAATAACGATACTGTTGAACTCGACTCATCTCTGCCTGCCAAGAATATCTATATCAAGCGCGGTTATAAAGAGACGGAGTATCATGTTGTTGATACTGATAACGGTGACTTCCTGTGCTATGACGTTATGGTAAAAAACAAGAAATAAGAATATTGCAGTCTCAAAGGCATATACATACTCGAATTTGCCTACTGAAATGAAGATAGATCAGCTTTAGTGCAAGCAGGAGATACTTTTTACTGTCATTATAGTTGATAAGATTTATCCATAATTCCGAACGGGCGGAAATGGAGGATAAAAATGGCAGACATCTTTGAGTTAAAGAACATGGCTAAAACAGCAGTGTCGGAAAATGATCTCGGCAATGTAGCAGAGACGTTTAATCTTATCCTCCAAAATTCTTCCGAAGCGCTCCCGGAGGATAATGAATTCTTTACCAAGATCCGTGAAGCTTTAAAACTTGTCAGGGAGTACAAAAAGCTCAGCAGGGAGATCGAGACCGCCGAGTCCAGAAGATCATCCCAGTCCAAGAGACTTGAGGACCTTAAAGAGGAACTGGAGTATATCAAGTACAGATTAGCGATCTTTATTGAAAAAGCCGACAAGAAGGACCATAGAGGTCGTTCAAACTTCAATGGATTTCTTATTCTTGTTTTCGCTATTGATGGCATAGCCGTTGCTCTTTGGGGAGTATGGACACTTTGGTTCACGGTGGCTATCGTCGTCATTGCCGCGATCCTGTATTTTACAAACAAGATCGCCAACAAGAGAGATCTTAAAAAGATGATCGCATCCACCGAGAATAGGATCGCTGAGTTTGATGCTGAGCTCGAGACAAAAACGAATGCGCGCGAGGAGATCCTTTCCCAGTACAAGAAAAAGACGGAAGAGATCATTAATCTGTAATCCTGTTTTTCTTTTCGAAAAAACTTGCAACCTTCATTGTACGGTGCTAATATATCAAACAGATATATCAAATTGATACATGGAGGGCAAATGGCATGGCAAGGGAAAGAAAGATCGATATGGTGATCCTGGGACTTTTAAGTCATGAGGATCTGACGGGATACGATATCAAAAAGAGGATCGACGGTGCCATCAGTTTTTTCTGGAAGGGAAGCTTCGGAAATATCTATCCTGCTTTGAAGGATATGGAGGACCAGGAACTCATCACTAAAAAGGATGTTTCTGACAGCGGCCGCGAGAAGATCGCGTATCACATCACAAGGCGCGGAAAGAAATTCCTGGGTGACTGGCTCAAAGATGAACAGGCAAGTAACGAGCTTCGTTATGAGACGCTGCTGAAGCTGTTTTTCGGCGGGGTTCAGGATAAGAAAGTATCGGTTAGGAATATAGAAGTTTTCGAGGAGCAGGTGAGGGGTGACCTTGAGCTTTTGAAGGAATATGCGAAGACTTTGAAGAATAGTCTTGATGATGAGGATCATCTGTATTTCTATCTCACGGTAACATTCGGAATCGATTCTTATGAGGCGTACCTTAAGTGGTGTGCCAAGGCCAAGAAGCTTCTGGCGTAAAGAGGTGACGACGATGAGACAGAAGATCAGGAAGGCGATGCTGATCACGGCTTTTCTGTTGTTTCCGGTGACCATCTGGTACTTCTCGCCGTATCTGATAATCGAGGCGATGTCTAAGCATATCATGAACGGAAGCTTTATCGTGTTCGTGTCGATGTTTATATTGTCGATGTTTCTGGGAAGAGTCTGGTGCGGATATTTTTGCCCGGCTGGAGGACTTCAGGAATGCGTCGCCATGTGTAACGGGAAGACGGCAAAAGGCGGCTGGAGAAATAAGATCAAATTTGTTATCTGGATCCTTTGGATAATCGGGATAATAGTGACTTTTATTCTCGGGAAAAATGATGTGACGATCGATCCGTTTTTTCAGACTGATCACGGGATATCGATCGCGAGTATCAACAACTACATAATCTATTACGGTGTTCTTTTGATACTTGTAATTCCGTCGATGATACACGGAAAAAGATCATCATGCCATTACATCTGCTGGATGGCTCCGTTCATGATAATAGGAAGTTCCATCGGAAGATATCTTCATCTGCCGCAGCTCCATATCGAAGCGGAAAAAGACAAGTGTATCTCATGCGGAAAGTGCAGCAGAGCGTGTCCGATGGGCCTTGATGTGAAGGAAATGGTCGCAAAGGGTGAGAACGCGAAATGCACGGAGTGCATACAGTGCGGAGCGTGCGTTGATGAATGTCCGAAGGACGTTCTGAAGTATAAGATGTTTTGGAGGTAAGTTCATGCATTTTGGTTTTTCATATGTGGGACTTATATACCTCATAATGCTCATGACTCCTAATCTGATATGGACCAAGAATCAGCCGAAGGATTATGAGAAATATGTGAAGAATGAGAACAAGATCCTTTTGGCTTTGGAAAGAGTCGGAGAAGTTCTTGTTACATGCGTTGCGGTGATATTCAAGGACTTTAACCTAAGACCTTGGTCGAATTGGTCGTGGTGGCTGGTGATATCTTTTTCGATGATGATAATGTATGAGATATTTTGGATCAGATATTTCATAAGTGAGAAGACCATGGCGGATTACTACAGAAGTTTACTGGGGATCCCTGTGGCGGGGGCGACGCTTCCGGTCATCGCGTTCGTGCTGCTGTCGATCTACGGCGGGAATATAATCCTTCTCATTTCCGTTATTATTCTCGGGATCGGTCATATCGGAATACATCTGGTGCACAGGAAAGAAGCGGGAAGCGCGGTCTGAAATAGATATCGTTATCGCGGTGCGGACATTATTTACAAGTCTTTGAAAGCGGCTATAATTTTCTTAAAGATTTATGAGGAGAAAACTTATGGCAAACGGTGGTCATTTTGGTGGTGGCAATCATATCGGAGGACATCACGGAGGCGGTTTCAGCGGCGGATCCGGCGGATATCACGGCGGCGTCAGAGGTGCTTTTGTCGGTGATGAAGAGGTATTCGGTTCAGAGGTAGCCGATTATGCTCTGGATAATGTCGATTATCCGAGAGATTCCGCTACGAGCATTATTATCAGGGTATTAACAGCCGCACTGACGATCTTCTTCTACTTTGGAGTTCAGTTCCTGGCATTTTCCGGTTTCAATCTTTTGAATACAGGTATATTCGGAGTTTCAGTTATCCTGTTTCTTTTGTCATATACGAGCGACGGAAACACAGTCGGACTTAAGAATTTTAAGGGTAAGACCGTTCCGTACGGTTCAGAGAATATCTATAGGGCATGGGAAGGATCACGTCCTGAAGATGCGCGCGGAGTAGGCGGCACCTGGATATCGCCGAAAGGCACTTACTATGCGATCTCGTTTTTTGAGAAGGAGTATCGCGATTCAAGTCTGAAGCAGGTTTACGATACGGTTCAAAGAACACCTTCGATCGTGTGGATGAATTCCGTTGTCTGGGTATTATTGGCAAGTGCGTGTCTTGTATTGAATTGTTTCTTTTATAGACTTGTCATTCCTGTTTTCGAGAATGCGACGATGACGGATATAGCGTTTAAGTTTATGGATGAATTTATATTTTATCTTCCATCCGTGCTCGCTCTTCTTAGCGCCATTGCCTGTCTTGTTTTCCGTAAGATGAGGCACAAGCTCCTTTATGCCTGCGCCAAAAGGATCGTGGAGAATAATTACGCGACTCAGATGAGGATCAAGAGCTTCGGCGTTATCGAGAATACGATGCGCAGAAAGTGGTTCTATAACGAGTGCCCGAACTGCGGCACCAAAGCACCCGAGGAAGCAACAGCCTGTGAATTCTGCGGCAGCTCTCTCGAAGTCGTATCTTATGACGAGATCGATCATGACAGGATGCATCGATTGAAGATGGAGGATGAACATGTATAAATTCTGCAGACATTCTCTTCTGATAGGTATCATCGGTATCATCCTTTGCATCGTGCTCTTTGCGACGAACAGTCTTTACAGACTCATCATGCCGCTTATCGAGAGATCCGGTCTCGACGGCGCGGCTTTTGTCATAGTTGATAATCTCATATTCTTCATGCCGCTTCTTCTGATCATTCCTCTAGTGATATACATCATCGCAGGACATATCTACGTTCAGAGATATCACGAAAATATGGAGGCACGCGCATCACGTAAACTCCTCAAGGAGAACGGCGCCAAGCAGGTAGTTCTCGATGACAGGATCGATTTTTTGAAGCACAAGTACTACTCCAACTGTCCGAACTGCGGCTCCGTCAGAGTCGAGGATGAGCGCGAGTGCAGTTTCTGCGGAACGTCGCTGGTGATAAAGAAAGACGACTGAAAAAGACTTTAGTACCATATCGGGTGCGGCAGGAATCGGTAAGTAATCTTTATAAAACATGCGTGAAAGACTTGCCGGTCTGTGATAATATGTAGCCATGAGCAAAGACGCTTTTTCGATAAGCGGTCTTTGCTCTTTTTTTGTTCGAAAAAGGGAGGTGCGCACATGGCTGCTTTTGACAGGGTTTTATCGGGAATACCGCAGATGGACGAGTGCTTCGACAACATAAGGCTCGGCGACAACGTCGTATGGCGTGTCGATGATCTTGATGAGTTCAGGCTGTTCGTGAAGCCGTATGTCGAGCAGGCCAAGAAGGACGGGCGCAATCTCATTTATATCAGGTTCGCGTCGCACGAGCCTTTTTTCGAAGAGCAGGACGGACTTAAGATAGTGAACGTGGAACTGTCGCACAGATTCGAGACGTTCACGGTGGATATACACGAGATAATCAGGAAGGAAGGCGTCGACGCGTTTTATGTGTTCGACTGCCTGTCGGAACTTCAGACGGCCTGGGCGACCGATCTTATGATGGGTAACTTTTTTCAGGTTACATGCCCGTATCTTTTTGTCCTGGATACTGTCGCGTTTTTCCCGCTTATACGCGGCAAGCATTCGTTCCAGGCCATCGCGAAGATCCGTGACACCACGCAGCTTTTCCTGGATGTCTATTCGGACAATCAAAATGTTTACGTGCGCCCGGACAAGGTCTGGAACCGCTACTCCGAGACGATGTTCCTGCCTCATATCTATGAGCCGGCGACGGGTATTTTCCAACCGATCCTGGACGGCGTAAAGGCATCGAAGTTTTATCAGATACTGGGAAACGAAGCGACCACCGACCGCGATAATATGGACAGCTGGGATCGCTTTTTCGAGATGACAAAGACCATGCACGAGAACGGCATGGATGTTACCGAGCAGTGCAACCGCATGTGCAATATCATGATGACCCGCGACGAGCGCATGAGGGTCATGATCAAGGAGAACTTCAGGCCGGAGGATTACCTGAACGTCAAAAAACGCATGATCGGCACCGGCATGATCGGCGGCAAGGCGACCGGCATGCTCCTGGCGCGCAAGATCATTGAGAACAAGCGTCCGGACATCTTCGCCAAGTTCGAGCCGCACGATTCTTTCTATATCGGCTCGGATGTTTTCTATACTTTCATTGTCGAGAATCATTTCTGGGATGTGCGCGTTCGTCAGCGCCGTCCGGAGGAATATTTCAGCCTCGCTGACGAGTTCGCTGACCGCCTTCGAAAAGGCGTGTTCTCACGTGAGATGGAGGAGGCCCTCGTCAAGCTTCTCGAGTACTACGGCCAGGACCCGATAATCGTCCGTTCCAGTTCCATTCTCGAGGACGGATTCGGCAACGCTTTCGCGGGCAAATACGAATCTGTTTTCTGTCCGAACTGCGGCGACATGGACCAGCGTCTTCAGGAACTCGAGGACGCGATCCGAACGGTCTACGCGAGCACCATGAGCAGGTCCGCTCTCGACTATCGAAGCAGGCGCGGACTTCAGGCCAGAGACGAGCAGATGGCACTTCTCGTGCAGCGCGTCTCCGGCTCATACTACGGTGATTACTACATGCCGTGTGCGGCGGGCGTCGGCTATTCTTATAGTCCGTACCGATTTATGGAATCGCTTGATCCTTCCGCGGGAATGCTACGTCTTGTCATGGGTCTCGGAACTTCCGCCGTCGACCGAACCGAGGGTTCGTATCCGCGTCTCGTGAGCCTTGATAATCCGAAGGCAACCACCGCCAAGACCATCGGTGAGAAGCATACTTTTTCCCAGCGAAAACTCGAGCTCATCAACCGCGGCGAAGGCGTCCTCGAACAGGTCAAGATGGAGACGATCCTGCCTTATATGCCGAACTATCTGAAGCGACTTCTGATGGAGCACGACTACGAAGTCGAGAGCAATTTCCGCGA